>CAZRKV010000013.1:0-11086 GCA_964600305.1 uncultured Nocardioides sp.
GCTGGCGGAGCAGAAGAAGAAGGGCGTGCGCTGGAAGGACCCGGTGCAGCGCTACAAGGGCCTCGGTGAGATGGACGCCGACCAGCTGGCCGAGACCACGATGGACCCCCGGCACCGCACGCTGCGGCGACTCACCTTCGACGACGCCGAGGAGGCCGCGGGCGTCTTCGAGCTGTTGATGGGCTCGGAGGTGGCCCCACGCAAGGACTTCATCGTCCAGGGCGCCTACGAGGTGGACGCCGAGGCGATCGACGCCTGAACCGGCTGCCCGGGTCTGGACGGCTCCTCAGACGAGGTGGTCCAGCAGACCGGTGTCGACGTCGTAGAGGAAGCCGCCGACCTTCACCGTGTCGGGGATCAGCGGGTGCGACTCGACCTTGTGCACGTCGTCGGCCAGCGCGGCGTGCTGGTCGGCGATCATGCCGAAGTGCTGCCAGGAGACGTCCTGCCCGGCCGAGGCGCCGACCCGCTCCCGGACCTGCTCCAGGGTGGCCGAGGCCATGGCGCACCGGGTGTGGGGGACGACGAGGACCCGGTCCACGTTGAGCAGGTGCACGCCGAGGACGAGCGCCTCGAGGGCCTGCTCGGTGACCCGGCCACCCGGGTTGCGGAAGATCTTCGCGTCCCCGTGGGAGAGCCCGAGCATGCGCAACGGATCGATCCGGGAGTCCATGCAGGTCACGATGGCGACGCCGGCACGGGCGACCCCGTCGAACCCGGCGAGGTCGAAGGACTCGGCGAAGTCGCGGTTGGCCGCGAGCAGGTCGGCGAAGTCGTGGGTGCGAGATGCGGATCCGTTCACGAGACCGCAGGTTACCCCTCAGGCGGCCTGCCCCAGCAGGGCGTCCGCGGAGCGGCCCCGGGTGTCAGCGGTGCGGAGGAGCAGCAGGGCGAGCAGGGCCGCGACGGCTGCGCACAGGGCAGCCCCCTGGAAGACGGCCTGCTCCTGGGCGATCCCCGCCGAGCGCAGCAGGTCGTTGAAGGCTTCGCACCGGCTGGCACCCTCGCACACCTCCTGCACCGGGGGCAGCCCCTCCTGCTCGGCGTAGTAGCGGCGCAGGCCGATCGTGGTCAGGGCCGAGATGCCGACCAGCATGCCGATCATCCGGGCCACCACCACCATCGCGCTGGCCAGCCCGTGCACCCGGTCGGCCGTGGTCGCCAGCAGCGCCGCGTTGATCGGGGCGAGGGCCAGCCCGAACCCGAGGCCGGTGACCAGGAGGACCACCGTGGCCGAGCCGTGCTCGAGGGCGTCCACCTGCCACCGGCTCATCGCCACGAACCCGGCGGCCGCCAGCGCCATCCCCGTCGCGGTGACCGGGCCCGCGGGCAGCCGGCGCAGGGCCCAGCCGCCGAGCACGGCTCCGACGGGCAGCGCGACCAGCAGTCGCACCAGCACCAGGGCCGCCATCAGCTGGGAGTCGGGGTAGAGGGTGGTGCGCGCGAAGAGCGGGATGTCGACCACTGCCGCGATCAGGGCCGCCCCCACGAAGAAGCTGACCACGAGCGATCCCCAGGCCGGCGTACGGCGGAAGGCGCCGCGGGGGACCAGCGGGTCACGAGCCACGCGCAGGTGCACGAGCAGGGCGCCGGCGCCGAGGGCCGCGGCCAGCAGGTACCACTGGCCCTGGTCGGAGAAGACCTGCACCTCCGGGTCCGCGGTGGCGAAGGCCAGCACCACCCCACCGAGCGCGACGGCCAGCAGCAGCGCCCCGAGGAGGTCGGCCTCCCGGGCCGCGCGCGCCCAGCCGCGGACGTCGACGAGCGGCCGGGCGGCGGTGGCGCCCCGCACCAGGAACAGGACGAGGAGCACGGCGACGGCGATGCCCAGCGGGGTGAGCCAGCGGCTGCTGCCGAGCAGGGGGATGTACAGCTGTCCCCAGGTCACGTCGCGCATGATCGCGGCGGGACGCACCAGCACCAGCACCAGCGCCGCGGTGCCGGCGCCGAGCAGGAGCAGCCCGACCGGGTCCGGCCACCGGCGCGGGCGGACGGCGGGGGCGTCGTCGCGCGACCGGATGGCCGCGGCGAGGACGACCCCGACCACCAGGTTGAGGACGAAGATCGCCCGCCAGTCCGCGACGGCGAGGACGAGGGCGCCGAGCAGGGGGCCCACCACGGCGCCGAGCTCCTGCACCCCCGAGACCACCCCGAGGGGTACGCCGCGGCGTCGTACCGGGTAGAGGTCGGCCACCAGGGCCAGGGTGGCGGGCACCAGCCCACCGCCCCCGACCCCCTGGAGGAAGCGACCGGTGACGATGCTCGGCAGGTCGTAGGCCAGGGCGGTCACCAGGGACCCGACGGAGAAGAGGACGAGCGACATCACCAGCACCGGCACCCGGCCCCGCAGGTCCGCGATCCGGCCGATCAGCGGCAGCATGGCGACGTAGCCCAGGAGGAAGCCCGACACGATCGGGGCGGCGCGCTGGAGCTGGTCGATCGGGATCCCGGCGCTGCCCATCATCTCCGGCAGCGCCAGGACGACCACGTAGGTGTCGGTCGCGGCGAACCCGACTGCGATCGACGCCAGGGCGAGCAGGACCGTGCGCGCCCGCCGGGCGCTCACGGGGCGGTGATCTCGCGCTCGGTGCCGTAGTCGTCGAGGCCGACGGTGTAGGTCATCGGCTCGGAGTCGGGGTAGAAGACCCCGGTCAGCACGGCCTCGCGCAGCTCTCCGTCGTCGGTCACGGTGTAGGCGGCGTCGAACGAGTCACCGGTGGCACTGGGGATCACCTGGGAGACCGCGTCGCCGGGGACGGTCCCGGTGTACTCGGTCAGCACCTCGCGGTTGTCCTCACCGCCCCGGACGCTCTCGCCCTTCTCCGGGCCCTCGGTGTGGCCGAGCAGGGAGGGGAGTCCGGAGTCCGGGTCCAGCAGCCGCGCCGGGTCGGGGGCGCCGTACTCGGCGGGGTCGACCTCGGACCAGCCGGTGGTGAGCGGGATCTGGGCGTGGACGGTGTCGTCGACGGAGACCACCGGGACGTCCACGTTGCTGCCACCGAAGATGATCGTGATCGTGCCGTCGAACGCCGGTGCGTCCGTGATCACCCCTCGGGCCGCGGAGAGGCCCTGCACCCCGTCGGGGAGCGCGTCGGCGGCGAGGTCGATGCGCAGGCCGCTGGTCTGCGCCAGGGTGTCCTCGGCGACCTCCATCACCTCCGCCGGTGTCGCCTCGTCGGGGTCGGCCTCGGCGTCGTCGCCACCGGTGCACCCGGCGAGGGCGAGGACGGCCAGGAGGCCCGTGGCCGCGGCGGCACGGCGGGGACGCAGGTGCATGGGCTCAGCCTTCCACATCGCGCTGCGGGCCACCCGCCGCGCTGTCGGCGCTCCCGAGCTGGGCGGCGACGGGGGAGGCGCAGGCCGCGATCGGCTGCGACGAGGGGACCCCGGATCCGTCGCGGCGCCCGGTCGGCTCGGGCAGCTCCACCGGGGCTCCGCTGGCGGCCGCGGCACGGGCGGGTCCCGGGCCGGCCCAGGCCGTGACCAGCGCGTCCTCGCCCTTGAGGAACCGGTGGCAGCGCACGCCCCCGGTCGCGCGGCCCTTGGCGGGGTACTCGGCGAACGGGGTCACCTTCACCGACCCGGCCTCGGTGCCCGGGAGGGCGGTGGCCGACCCGGCGACGGTGACCACCTCGGCCCCGTCGGGCTCGAAGGCACCGAACCACCGTGCCTCGGCTCCGTCGGGGAGCCGGATGCCCGCGATCCCGCTGCCGTTGCGGCCCTGGGGACGCACCTGGTCGGCCGGGAAGTGCAGCAGGTTGCCCTCGGAGGAGATGAAGCACATCTCCTCGTCGCCGGTGGCCAGCTCCACCGCGCCGATGACCTCGTCGCCGTCCTTCAGCGAGATCACGTCCCAGTCCTCGCGGGCGAGGGTCTCCGGGTTGACCCGCTTGACCACCCCGCGCCGGGTGCCCAGCGCCAGCCCCGGTCCCTCGGTGGGGAGGCCGGTGAGCGCGAGCGCCCGTTCCCCGGCCCCCAGCGCCAGGAACTCGCCGAGGGGGTGCGCGCCGGTCAGGTGCGGGTCGTTGGCCGTCGACGGGATCGTCGGCAGCTCGAGCACGCCCAGTCGCACCACCCGGCCGTGGTTGGTGAGGACACCGATCTCGTCGCGGGCGGTGGTGCGCACCGCGGACACGACCACGTCGTGCTTGCCGCGCCCCCCACCCCGGCCGGGAGGGTCGGCGTCGACGGTGCGCGCGACCAGCCCCGTGGACGAGAGCAGCACGAAGCAGGGCTCGTCCGGGACCTCCAACGGGGTGGACGCCGCGGCCAGCGCCTGGGAGCCCGCCGACTCCAGCAGCACCGTGCGGCGCGGGGTGCCGTGGGTCGTGGCCACCTCGGCCAGCTCCTCGGAGACCACCTCCCGCAGGAGGTCCTCGTCGGCGAGGATGGCGTCGAGCTCGCTGATCGTGCGCTCGAGCTCCTCCTGCTCCTTCTCCAGCTCCAGGCGGGAGAACTTGGTGAGCCGGCGCAGCGGCATCTCCAGGATGTAGTCGGCCTGGACCTCGGAGAGGTCGAAGACCGCCACCAGCCGCTCCTTGGCCACCGCGGGGGTGTCGCTGGAACGGATCAGCTGGATCACCTCGTCGATGTCCAGGATCGCCACCAGCAGGCCCTCGACCAGGTGCAGTCGGTCGGCGGCCTTCCCGCGCCGGTGGGCCGAGCGGCGGCGTACCACGTCGTAGCGGTGCTCGAGGTAGACCTGCAGCAGCTCCTTGAGGCCCAGGGTGCGTGGCTGCCCGTCGACGAGCGCGACGGCGTTGATGCCGAAGCTGTCCTCCATGGCGGTCTGTTTGTACAGCTGCTCGAGGAGGGCGTCGGGGTTGATGCCGTTCTTGACCTCGATCACCAGCCGGAGACCGTGCTCGCGGTCGGTGAGGTCCTTGAGGTCGGCGATGCCCTGGAGCTTCTTGTTCTGCACCAGGGTCTTGACCCGGTCCACGACCCGCTCGGTGCCCACGCCGTAGGGCAGCTCGGTCACGACGATGCCCTTGCGCCGCTTGCTGACCTGCTCCACGCGAGCGGTGGCCCGCATCTTGAAGCTGCCCCGGCCGGTCTCGTAGGCGTCGCGGATGCCGTCGAGGCCGATGATCTTGCCGCCCGTGGGCAGGTCGGGCCCGGGGACGAACCGCATCAGGTCGTCCACGTCGGCGTCCGGGTGCGTGATCAGGTGCCGCAGCGCCTGCACGACCTCGACCAGGTTGTGCGGCGGGATGTTGGTGGCCATGCCGACCGCGATCCCGGTGGTGCCGTTGACGACCAGGTTGGGGATGGCCGACGGGAGCACGGCCGGCTCCAGCTCGCGGCTGTCGTAGTTGGGCCGGAAGTCGACGGTGTCCTCGTCGATGGACCGGGTCATCGCCACCGCGGCCGGGGCCATCCGGCATTCGGTGTAGCGCATTGCTGCCGGCGGGTCGTCCGGGGAACCGAAGTTCCCGTGGCCGTCGACCATCTTCACCCGCATCGACCACGCCTGGGCCATGCGCACCAGGGCGTCGTAGATCGCGGAGTCGCCGTGCGGGTGCAACCGGCCCATCACCTCGCCCACGACACGGGCGCTCTTGACGTGCCCGCGGTCGGGGAGGAGCCGCATCTCGTTCATCGTGTGCAGGATCCGCCGCTGGACCGGCTTCAGCCCGTCCCGCGCGTCCGGCAGGGCCCGGGAGTAGATGACGGAGTAGGCGTACTCCAGGAAGGAGGAGCGCATCTCCTCGCCGACATCGGTGTCGAGGATGTGCTCCTCGAAGTCCTCCGGTGGTGGTTCCTTGGTCCTCGCCCGTGCCATGGCGCCCATTGTCGCGGGTGGGGCCGACAAGCAACGCAGGGGCACGCCGCCGGCGGCCCGACACGTTAGATTCGTGGGGTGACCACGTCGCCGCCCGACCCCGCCCACCCCGAGCCCGACCAGCGGCCGCCGGAGCCTCCCAAGCACTGGGAGGCCGACATCCTGCTGCGCGACGGCCGCACCGCCCACCTGCGCCCGATCCGGCCGGAGGACGCCGACCTGCTCGTGGAGTTCTACGCGCGGGTCTCCGACGAGTCCAAGTACTACCGGTTCTTCAGCCCGATGCCCCGCCTGGCGCAGCGCGACGTGGAGCGGTTCACCAACGTCGACCACGTCGACCGGGTCGCGTTCGTGGTGCTGGTCGCCCAGCAGATGATCGCCGTCGGGCGCTACGACGTGGTGCGCGAGGGGGAGGCGGAGGTCGCCTTCCTCGTCCAGGACGCCCACCAGGGCCGTGGGATCGGCCAGATCCTGCTCGAGCACCTCGCCCAGGCCGGGCGCGAGCGCGGGGTGGAGAAGTTCTACGCCGAGGTGCTGCCGGACAACGTGAAGATGCTGCAGAACTTCCGGGAGGCCGGCTACGAGGTCGCGGGGGGCTTCGAGGACGGCGTGATGATGCTGGAGTTCTCGATCGACCCGACCGAGACCGCCATGGGTGTGATGCAGGGGCGCGAGCACCGCGCCGAGGCCGCCTCGATCCAGCAGTTCTTCCAGGCCCGGTCGGTCGCGGTGATCGGGGCCAGCCGGCGCCAGGACACGATCGGCCAGGCGCTGGTGCGCAACCTGGTCACCGGTGACTACAGCGGTCGGGTGTACGCCGTGAACCCGGCCGCCGAGGCGGTGTCCGGGCTGCCGGCGTACCGCACGGTCAGCGACATCCCCGACGACGTCGAGATCGCCATCGTCGCCGTGCCGGCCGAGGCCGTCCCCGACGTGGTGCTGGACTGTGCCGCGAAGGGGGTCCACGGGCTGATCGTGATCTCCTCCGGGTTCGCCGAGACCGGCGAGGAGGGGCGGCTCCGCCAGCGCCGCCTGGTCGGCCTCGCCCGCTCCTACGGCCTGCGACTGATCGGCCCGAACTGCCTGGGCGCGATCAACACCAACCCGAGCGTCTCCCTCAACGCCTCGCTCTCGGGGGTCATGCCACCCCGGGGCCGGGCCGGGTTCTTCTGCCAGTCCGGCGCCCTGGG
Source organism: uncultured Nocardioides sp. (assembly GCA_964600305.1). Taxonomy (GTDB): domain Bacteria; phylum Actinomycetota; class Actinomycetes; order Propionibacteriales; family Nocardioidaceae; genus Nocardioides. The sequence goes on from CAZRKV010000013.1 coordinate 6,976, forward strand.
CACGGCGATCCTGGAGAAGGTGTACAACCGCGGACTGGGCCTGTCCACCTTCGTCAGCGCCGGCAACCGCGCCGACGTCTCCGGCAACGACCTGCTCCAGTCCGGGGAGGAGGACGAGTCCACCGAGGTGGTCCTGCTCTACCTGGAGTCGATCGGCAACCCGCGCAAGTTCTCCCGGATCGCCCGCCGCGTCTCGCGGCGCAAGCCGGTGGTCGCCGTCCGGTCCGGGCGCACCACGCAGGGCGTCCCGATGGGCCACGCCGTCCGGACGATCGCGGCGCCGCAGCAGGCCGTGGACTCCATGTTCCGCCAGGCCGGGGTGATCCAGGTGGACACGCTGGAGGAGATGTTCGACGTCGCCCAGCTGGTCGCCCACCAGCCGCTGCCGCAGGGACGGCGCGTGGCCATCGTCGGCAACTCCGACGCCATCGGGCTGCTGGCCGCCGACGCCGCCGCGGCGGTCGGCCTGGTGGTCAACAAGTCCGTCCCGCTGGGCGCCGAGGCGACCGCGGAGGACTTCGAGGACGCCCTCGACGCCGCCATCGACGACCCGGAGATCGACTCGGTGGTCGCCGTCTACATCCCGCCCCTCAACGTCAGCGGCGAGGAGGTCGCGAACGTGCTCGCGGCCGTGGGCGAGCAGTCGGACAAGCCGCTGGTGTCCACCTTCCTCGGCACCGAGGGCATCCCGGAGCTGCTCCGGGTCCCCGACGTCGCCGGGTCCACGGCCGGTCGCGGGTCGGTGCCGTCGTACCCCGCGGTGGAGGCGGCGGTGCGCGCCCTGGCCCGCGTCGTCGAGTACGCCCTGTGGCTGCGCGTCCCCGAGGGCGAGCCGGCGCACGAGGAGGTCGACCTGCCCGCGGCCAAGGCCCTGGTCGACGGGGTGCTCGCCGACAGCCCGGAGGGCCGGGAGCTCGAGCACGGTGAGCTCGCCGAGCTGCTCCGCACCCACGGCATCCACCTGTGGGACTCGGTGCCGGTCACCGATCTCGAGGAGGCGCAGGAGGCCGGTCGGCGACTCGGGTGGGACGTGGTGCTCAAGGCCACCGCCGAGCACCTGCGGCAGCGCCCGGACCTCGCGCACGTCTGGCGCAACATCGACACCGAGGCCGAGATGGCCGACGCCTGGTCCTCGCTGCGGGAGGTGATCACCAACCCCGACCGCGCCGGGTTCGTGGTCCAGCGCAACGCGCCGCCGGGGGTACCGGTGGCCGTGGACACCATCGAGGACCCGCTCTTCGGGCCGGTCGTGTCGTTCTCGGTGTCCGGACCGCTCACCGAGCTGTTGGAGGACCGCGCCTACCGGATCCCGCCGCTGCGCGAGAACGACGCGGCGGAGATGGTCCGCGAGATCCGCACCTCGCCGCTGCTGTTCGGCTACCGCGGCGCCGAGGTGGTCGACGTCGCGGAGGTCGAGCGGCTGATCCGCCTGGCCGCGCAGCTGCAGAACGAGCTGCCGCAGGTGCGCTCGCTGTCCCTGGCGCTGGTGCTGGCCGGGGCCGACGGGGCCTCGGTGCTGAGTGCGTCGGCGCGGGTGGAGCCGGTCGCCGACCCCCGCTCGGACTGGTTCGTGCGCCGGTTGTCCTCGATGCCCGGCGACACCCTGCCCGACTGAGGCCGGGCTGGACCCTGGGCGCCCACGTGACAGACTCCTCACATGCGCAGAGGCACCACGCAGCACACGGCTGAGTCCGGCCACCACCGGGACCGGATGCGAGAGCTCCGGTCCGCGATCGACCGCACCGGCTACTACCCCGAGGTGGTCGCCGACGGCGTCGTCGATGCCGTCGGTGGGGAACCGGTGGTGTCCTTCTACGTCCACCACGAGCCCACCATCGAGCGCGACGAGGTACGCCGCCACATCACCGTGGTGGTGCTGACGCCCACCCGGATGGTCCTCGCCCACACCGACGAGCACGGGGGCGACGACCTGCTCCCGGAGCCCTACACCTCCACCTCGACCGAGGCGATCACGCTCTCCTCGGTCTCCTCGGTGGTGGTGACCCGGATGGCCACCAACCCGTCCTCGGGGCCCGCGCGCTCGGCCGAGGCGGTGCTCACCGTGGGGTGGGGCGGCGTGGGCCGGATCGACCTCGAGCCCGCGACCTGCTCCGACCCCCAGTGCGAGGCCGACCACGGCTACACCGGGACGGTCGCCTCCGACGACTTCTCCCTGCGCGTCTCCTCCGCCGCCGACGGCGAGGACGCGGTCTCCGGCCTGCTGGCCTTCGCGGCGGCGCTCTCGGCGCGCACCCGGGGGGCCTGAGCCCGGTGCCCGGCCCCGAGTTCGTCGCGCCGGCCTACGGCGACCGTTCCCTGGGTGACGTGGTCCCGGCCGTCGGCCGCGCGCTGGGCGTGCCCGAGGCCGCGGTCGGACCGTTCCCCTCCGGCCTGGTGCTGCCGGAGGCCCCGTCGTACGTCGTGTTCCTCGTCGACGGGCTGGGGGCCGAGCAGCTGCGCCGGCACGCCCACGCCGCCCCCTTCCTCGCCTCCCTGCTCGAGGAGTCCGCCCCCGGCACGACCGGGGTCCCCTCCACCACCGCGACCAGCCTCACCTCGCTCGGCACCGGGCTGACGCCGGGCACCCACGGTCTCGTGGGCTTCACCTCCCGGATCCCGGGCACCGACCGGCTGCTCAACGCCCTGTTCTGGGACGCATCGGTGGACCCGGTGGAGTGGCAGCCGCACCGCACGGCGTTCGCCCGGATGGCGGCCGCCGGCGTCGCCACGACGACGGTCAACCAGCGCTCCTTCCGGGACAGCGGGCTGACCGTCGCCGGCCACCGCGGCGCCGAGTTCGTGGGGGCGGACCGGGCGGGGGAACGGATCGCGGCGGTGGTGGAGGCCGCGCGGGCCCGCCCGTCGCTGACCTACTGCTACGACGCCGACCTGGACTGGACCGGGCACAAGTACGGCGTCGCCTCCACGCCGTGGCTGCAGCAGCTGGCGATGATCGACGCCGAGGCCGAGCGGCTCCGGGAGGCGCTGCCGGAGGAGACCCGCCTGGTCGTGGTCGCCGACCACGGCATGGTCGACTCCCCGCCCGAGCGCCGGATCGACGCCGACGAGGTGGGCGAGCTGCGCGAGGGGGTGGTCCTGATCGGCGGCGAGGCCCGCTTCCGCCACCTCTACTGCGCCCGGGGCGCGGTGCCGGACGTGGAGGTGACCTGGCGGGAACACCTCGGGGACCGGGCGTGCGTCGTCTCCCGCGAGGAGGCCCAGCGGCTGGGCTGGTTCGGCGACATCGACGCCAGGGTGCTGCCGCGCATCGGCGACGTCCTGGTGGCTTGCCGCGAGGACTGGTCGGTGATGCTGGGGGAGCAGTTCCCCTACGAGACCGGGCTGGTGGGGCTGCACGGCTCCCTCACCCCGGCCGAGATGTTGATCCCGATCCTCCTCGCCTGACCGTGCCGCCGACCGAGCTCCCGACCGCACTGGTGGTCCTGGACATGCTGGGCGTCTTCGTCTTCGCGGTCTCGGGGGCGCTGCTCGGCGTCCGACAGCGGTTCGACATCTTCGGCGTCCTGGTCCTGGCCGGTGCCACCGGCCTGGGCGGCGGCTTCGTCCGGGACGTGCTCATCGACGCGGGGCCGCCCGCGGCCCTGGCCGACTGGCGCTACCTGGTGGTGCCGGTCGTGGCCGGGGGGCTGACCTTCGCGTTCCACCCGGCGGTGGGCCGGATGGAGCGGCCGATCACCGTGTTCGACGCCTTCGGCCTGGCCCTGTTCTGTGCGCTGGGCGCCTCCCGGGCGATGGCCGCCGACCTGGGGCCGCTGCCGGCGGCGCTGATGGGCATGGTGACCGCGATCGGGGGCGGCATGATCCGCGACCTGCTCGCGGGGAGGCCCCCGATCGTGTTCCGCGGCCAGCTCTACGCGATCCCGGCGCTCGCCGGGGCCGCCACCGTGGTCGTGGGGATGGGCCTGGACCTGCCGGACGTGTCGGTGGTCCTCGCCGGCGCCGGCGTCGCCCTCACCTGGCGACTGCTGGCGATCTGGCGGGACTGGCAGGCGCCGCTGCCACGGTGACCGCTCCCGGTCACCCGAAGGGAAGTGGGTCCGGCGCCAGCGACACCGCACGGGCCCGCGCTGCGGTGAGCCGGCGGCGGTGG
>CAZRKV010000013.1:11096-22263 GCA_964600305.1 uncultured Nocardioides sp.
CCGTCGGTGTCGCCGACGACGACTACCTCGCCCTCGGTCACCATCACCCCGTTCTCGGTGCGGGCGTTGTGGGTGGCGCGCTTGCCGCACCAGCACAGGGCAGCCACCTGCAGCAGGTCCATCCGGTCGGCCAGCTCCACGAGCCGCTGACTGCCCGGGAAGAGGTGGCTGCGGAAGTCGGTGAGGATGCCGAAGGCGAACACGTCGATCCGCAGCTCGTCGACCACGCGGGCGAGCTGGTCGACCTGGTCGGCGGTGTAGAACTGCGCCTCGTCGCAGATCAGGTAGTCCACCCGGCCACCGCGGGTGAGCTCGCGGACGACGTGGTCCCAGAAGTCGAACGCCTCGTCGACCTCGATCGCCTCCTGCGCGAACCCCAGCCGGCTGGACAGCGTCGCGGTGCCGGCGCGGTCGTGCGCGGTGAAGAGCTGGCCCACCCGCCCACGCGTGGCATGGTTGTGGTTGGTCTGCAGGGCCAGGGTGCTCTTGCCGGAGTCCATCGTGCCGGTGAAGAAGTGCAGTTCAGCCACGGCAGGCGATCCTTGCACACCGGGACCGGTGCGGGACCAGTCATGATGGAGCGATGTCCGCCACGTCCACCCCGTCCCAGCCGTCCACGCCCCTGATCGGTGTCCCCGAGCTGGCCCGACGCCTGTCCGGGGTCGCCGTCCTCGACGTCCGCTACCGGCTGGACGCCCCGGACGGGCGGGCGGCGTTCCGCGAGGGCCACGTGCCGGGAGCCGCGTACGTGTCCCTCGACGAGGCGCTGGCCGCCCCACCCGGTGCGGGTGGTCGCCACCCGTTGCCGAATCCGCCGGTCTTCCTCGCCGCCATGCGCGCCGCCGGCGTGCGCCACGACGTGCCGGTGGTGGTCTACGACGACTGGTCGGGCCACGCCGCGGCCCGGTGCTGGTGGCTGCTGCGGCACCACGGGCACCCCGACGTGCGGGTGCTGGACGGCGGCTGGCCGGCCTGGCGGGAGTCGGGGCACCCGGTCGAGACCGGCGAACCGCCCCCCGAGCCGGGTGACTTCGACGGTGCCCCCGGGCGGATGCCGGTGGTCTCGGCCGACGAGGTCCGCGACGTCGAGGTGCTCGTGGACGCGCGGTCCCCGGAGCGGCACCGGGGCGAGGCGGAGCCGGTGGACCCGGTGGCGGGGCGGATCCCCGGTTCGGTCAACGTGCCGACCACCGCGAACCTGGACGAACGGGGCAGGTTCCTGGCCGTCGAGCGGCTGCGGTCGACGTACGCCGCCGTGGGGGCCGCCTCCGGGGCCGGCGTCGCGGCGTACTGCGGCTCCGGGCTCACCGCCTGCCACGACGTGCTGGCGATGGAGGTCGCGGGGGTCCGCGCCGCGCTCTACCCGGGCAGCTGGAGCGAGTGGATCACCGACCCCGACCGCCCCGTCGCGCGGGGGTCGGCAGGGTCCTAGTCGCTCTTGCCGCCGCCGAACATGATCTCGTCCCAGCTCGGCACCGAGGCCCGGCCGCGCTTGCGGGGACGCTTCTGCGGAGTGGGCTTCTGCTCCGCTTCCGGCTCTGCCTCCGGCTCCGCCTCCGGCTCGGGCTCCGCCTGGGACTCGGGCGCGGTGGTCGCCCCGGGCGGTTCCTCGACCACGGGCAGGTCGGTCGTCGGGCCCTCCTCGTCGAGGTAGGCCTCCACGGGGGTCTCGGTCGCGACGTCGCCGGTGGCGCCCTCGCCGGGGGCGCGTTCGGTCACCAGGTCGATGGCGTCGTCACCGAGGGTGAGCTGCTCGGGAGGTACGACGGCCCGCCGGCGCGCGCGGGCCCGCTCCAGGTCGTCGCGGGGGGCGGGATCGGCGGACCGGGCGGCCGGGGTCTCCGGAGCCTCCCCGACCAGCCACCGGGCGTCGGCGTCCTCGGCGATCACGTAGTTGCCGGGGGCGTCGAAGGTGAACCGACCGGTGCCGCGGTGGGTGCCCGCGGCGTACTCCGCGGTGAGGACCCACCGCCCGTCCTCGCGGCGCCAGGCGTCCCAGCTGACCATGTCGGGGGAGATCCCGTTCGAGGTCAGGTGGAGCTCGACGGCCTCGCCGAGGGTGCGGGCCCCCGACTCGCCGGCCCGGCGTCGCAGGGAGGAGCGCTGCGCCCGGTCGGCCACGTGGGCGCGCTCGGCGAGCACCGGGTTGGCGTAGGGCAGGATCCGCTCGACGGTGGTCTGGGCGGCCTGCGCCACCTCTTCGGGGGTGTCGCCGGCGCGGATCCGCGCCTGGATGTCGCGGGGGCGGAGGGCACTTTCCATGTTGATCTCCAACTGGCCGATGCTGGCGTGCTCACCGCGCAGGGCGGCACGGAGACGTGCGTCGATGTCGAGGGTGAACTCCACACCGGCATCGCTGACCAGCAGCAGGCGCTTGCCGTCACCGCTCACTCCGGCGAGCGTGAGGTGCACCATGGGTGGTCGGCTCCTGCCTGGGTCGTACGGGGCCCCGGGTCCGGGGTCGTCTCCTCGGCCACGAGCCTACGTCAGCCCCGCGTCCCGGTCGGGCAGCGGCGGCGGCGTGCCCTCAGGGCCCGAGGACCCGGCGCAGGTAGGGGTTGGTGAAGAGCCGGTCCGGGTCCAGCCGGTCGCGCAGCGCGAGGAAGTCGGCGAAGCGGGGGTAGGCCTCGGCGAGGTCGTCGGCGGTGCGGGTGTGCAGCTTGCCCCAGTGGGGGCGGCCTCCGTGGTCGCGCAGGATGCGCTCCACCGCGGCGAAGTACTCCTCGTGCGGGGCGTCGCGGTGGACGTGGAAGGCGAGGTAGACCGAGTCCCGCCCGTACGCCGTGGACAGCGCCACGTCGTCGGCGGGGGCGTAGCGGATCTCCACCGGGAAGGCGATCCGCCAGGGAGAGGACTCGACGAGGCGGCGGACCTCGCGCAGTGCGGGCATCCCGGCCGCCCGGGGAAGGGCGTACTCCATCTCCTTGAACACCACGGAGCGCTCGGTGGTGAAGACCCGGTGCGCCACGTCGCTGTAGGTGCGGGCGGACAGGGCCCGGGCCGAGAGCTGGTTCATCCGGGGGACGACGGCCGGGGCCCGGTTGGCGAGCCGGTTCAGGGCGCCGAAGGCGGTGTTGGCCAGCAGGTGGTCGTCGAGCCAGTGCCGCCAGCGGGGGAGGGGGCGGGCCTCCTCGACGCCGACGGCGAGCCGGTTGTTGGTCTTGACCTGCATCCGATCGGTGTGCGGGAACCAGTACAGGTCGCAGTGGTGGTTCTCCGCGACCAGGTCCTCGAAGGCGTCCACGCCCTCGGCCCACGGAACCGGTCGCTCCTCGGCCTCGAGGACGAACAGCGGCTCGACGCAGAAGGTGACCGTGGTCAGGATGCCCAGCGCCCCCAGCCCCACCCGTCCCAGGTCGAAGAGCTCGGGGTGCTCCTCCGGCGTCGCCCGCAGCAGCTCCCCAGTGCCGGTGACGAGCTCGAAACCGGCCAGCTGGGCGGCGAGCCCGGCGGCCACGCCCCCGGTGCCGTGGGTGCCGGTCGACACGGCGCCGGCGAGGGTCTGCTCGGCGATGTCGCCCATGTTGTGCAGCGACAGGCCGAGTGCCTCGAGCTCGGTGTTGAGCGCCGAGAGCCGGGTTCCTGCCCAGGCGGTGACCGTCATCGCCTCGCGGTCGACGACGACGACGCCCTGCATCCCCTCGGGGCGGAGGCACCAGCCGTGGGGCACCGAGATGCCGGTGAAGCTGTGGCCGGACCCGACCATCTTCACGGTGGTACGCCGGGCCGCGGCGCGGCGTACCACCTCGACGACCTCGTCGGGCCCGGCGGGCACCAGCACCGCGTCGGGAACGGTGCGCTCGAGGCCCGACCAGTTCTGCCACACCCGGCTCAGCCCCCGGTGCGGACGTACTCCGCCATCACCTGGCCGCGCGGGTGCCCCCAATCGCCGTGGTAGCGGAACTCCCAGGGGGTGCGCTCGGTGGCCCACGCCATGTCGGAGCGGTAGTACCAGTAGTTGTTGCGCTCGGTGAACTTCCCCTTGTTGCCCATGGGGGCGATGCCGTCGATCGGAAAGTCGTCGGGCTGCTCGAAGTAGGTCACGAAGAACCGGCCACCGGGCTTGACCACCTGTCCGACCCGGTGCAGGCACAGCCGCAGGTGGTTCAGGGACAGGTGGCTGAACAGCGACTGGGCGAGGGCCATGTCGAAGCTGACCCCGAAGTCGGCGTCGAAGCGGTCGGTGGCCCGCAGGTTCTCCTCCGGGATGCGGCGCTGCTGTTCCTCGTCGAGCTCGTGCTGGTGGCCGGCGGCGAGCAGCGAGTGGTTCACGTCGATGCCGTAGTAGTGACCCGGCTCGAGGTAGTCACCCAGGTAGCGGCCCGCGCGCAGCGAGCCGCAGCCGACGTCGAGGAGGCGGTGCTCGGGTCGCAGGCCCTGCTCGCGCAGGAACGCCAGCTGCTTGGCGCCCATCTGCTCCCACTTGCCGCCTACGAAGTGGCGGTGCTTGCGCTTCGCGATCCGCTTCGCGTCCATCTCGGGCTGGCCGTAGTCGGCCGGGGCGGTCGCCTCGACGCGTTGCTCAATCGGCACGGTGGCTCCTGGGTGCTCGTTCGGTCGGCTCGGGCGGCGCCAGCCTAGGGCACCGGGAACAACCGTTGGCGGTGCGGCCTGCGGCCTACGATGGGGCCATGGCCTCCGAGCACTCGCCGTCGACCGCACCGTACGACGCCCTCCTCCTGGTCTCCTTCGGCGGTCCGGAGAAGCCCGAGGACGTCGTGCTGTTCCTCGAGAACGTCACCCGGGGCCGGGGCATCCCCCGCGAGCGGCTGGAGGAGGTCGGGGAGCACTACTACGCGTTCGGCGGGCGTTCCCCGATCAACGACCAGAACCGGGACCTGCTGGCGGCCATCCGGGAGGACCTCGACGGCGCCGGCATCGACCTCCCCGTGTACTGGGGCAACCGCAACTGGGACCCCTACCTGACCGACACCGTGGCGCAGATGCGCGACGACGGCGTCACCCGGGCGGCCTGCTTCCTCACCTCGGCCTACTCCTCCTACTCCTCGTGCCGGCAGTACCGGGAGAACCTGGCCGACGCCGCCTCGGCGGTGCCCGGCGCCCCACGGCTGGACCGCCTGCGGGCCTACTTCAACCACCCGGGCTTCGTGGAGGCCGTGGTCGGCGCCACCCTCTCCGCCATGGCCGACCTCGCCGCGGAGAGGCGTGCCGATGCCCGCCTGGTGTTCGTCACCCACTCGATCCCGACGGCGATGAACGACGGCAGCGGTCCGGTGGGCGGGGCCTACGAGCGCCAGCACCGCAGCGTGATGGCCGAGGTCGTGGAGCGGGTGCGCGAGGAGACCGGCTACCGCCCGCGGCACGAGCTGGTCTACTGCTCGCGGTCCGGGTCCCCGGAGGTGCCCTGGCTGGAGCCCGACGTCAACGACCACCTCGTGGACCTCGCGGAGAAGGGGGTCACGGCCGCGGTGCTGGTGCCGATCGGGTTCGTCTCCGACCACATGGAGGTCATCTACGACCTGGACACCGAGGCGGTCGAGACCGCCCGCGAGGTCGGCGTCGACGTCGTCCGTGCCGCGACCCCGGGCATCGACCCGCGCTTCGTCGCAGCGATCCGGGACCTGCTGCTGGAGCGGGCCGCGGGGGAGCGCGACGAGCTGCCGCGCCGCGCGGCGGTCGGTGACCTGCCGGCCTGCTGGGACCTGTGCGCCCCCGACTGCTGCCCGAACCCGCGGGGGGACCGCCCGGCCCTGGGCCAGACCGACACGCCCGGCGAGCCCGGGTACGCATGAGCCGCGCCGCGGGGTTGCGCGACGTCGCGCTGGCGGTGGCCGCCGAGGCCGCCGCCACCGTGCGCGAGCACCGCAGCACCCGGATGGTGGTCGAGACCAAGTCCAGCGACGTCGACCCGGTGACCGAGGCGGACCGGGCCAGCGAGGACCTCGTCCGGCGCCGGCTCGCGGAGCTCCGGCCGGGGGACGGGTTCCTGGGGGAGGAGACCGGCAGCACCGAGGGCGAGACGGGCGTGGAGTGGGTCGTCGACCCGATCGACGGGACCGTGAACTTCCTCTACGACCTCCCGCACTACGCCGTCTCCGTCGCCGCCCGGGTGGACGGGCAGGTGGTCGCCGGCGCCGTCGTCAACGCGGCCACCGGCACCGAGTACTCCGCCGCCCTCGGCCACGGGGCCACCCGCGACGGGGAGCCGATCGCTGTGCGCGAGGACGTGCCGCTCGCCCGGCGGCTGGTGCTCACCGGCTTCTGGTACGACGCCGCGCTGCGGGCCGTCCAGGGCCGGGCGGTGGCCCGACTGGTGCCGCAGGTCCGTGACATCCGCCGGCTGGGTTCGTGTGCCCTCGACCTGTGCCACGTCGCCGAGGGGTCCGCCGACGGCTACGTCGAGGAGGGCACCAGCGAGTGGGACCACGCGGCCGGGCTCCTGATCGCGGCCGAGGCCGGTGCCCGCGGGGAGCTGCTCGAGGGAGCCGGGGGCACGACCGCCGTGGTCTGTGCCCCCGCAGCCGGTTACGAGGTGTTCCGCGAGGCCGTGCGGGAGGCCGGGTTCCTGCGCTGAAGATCGGGCGGCCGGGTGGGAATACGCGGTCGTCCGGAGGCGTTGCCGCGACACGTCGGTGACCCGATGCACCACTGCGCAGGAGCATGGTGCACAATCTGGCGCCGACACCGGCGACGCACCGGCTCGGCACCGGCTTCAGGGGAGCAGAACTCACACCAATGGCGACTGACTACGACGCACCGCGCAAGAACGAAGAGGACCAGGACCAGGAGAGCATCGAGGAGCTCAAGACTCGGCGCCACGACAAGAACTCCGGCAAGGTCGACGAGGACGAGGCCGAGGCCGCCGAGTCGTTCGAGCTGCCCGGAGCCGACCTCTCCCATGAGGAGCTCGCGGTCGAGGTCAAGCCCAAGCAGTCCGACGAGTTCACCTGCATGAGCTGCTTCCTCGTCCGGCACCGCAGCCAGCTGGCCGACGAGAAGGCCATGATCTGCCACGACTGCGCCTGAGTCGGCGGAGTCGTCCCGGGTCGGTCTCGGGGCCGGCTCAGGGCTGCGGCGGGTCCTCCTTGTCCTCCGGGCGCAACCCGGGCGGCAGGTGGCCGGTCGACTTCGCGTAGTAGTTGGCCGCCTTGCGGGTGGCCAGCATCCGCGCCAGGGCGACCATGATGCCGCTGAAGCCGGCCCAGAGCACGGCCTCGCGCATCGCCACCTCGGGGTCGGCCGGGTTCGCCGGCGGGTTCTTGCCGGTGGTCGTGCGCCAGGCGGTGGTGATGATCTTCCGGGTCGCCATCGCGGCGACCACCGAGGACCCCAGGGCCATCAGGGACCAGATCTTGGACGAGTCCGACGAAGCCATCGAGCTCCTCTTTCGCAGACGGGGACGGTTGGGTACGAACCCTACTGGGCGGCGGGCGTCAGCGCTGCCGCCAGGCGGTCGGGGTGGCGGGTGCTGACCAACCAGTACGGCGTGGGGTCGGCCGGGTCAGTGACCTCGATCCGCACCGCCCGGTGCGCGTAGGGCCGCAGGACCAGGTGGGCACGCGCGTCCGCCTCCACCCCGAACGCCCGGCGTGCGGCGTCGGTGTCGAGGGGTTCCACCGCGCCCACGTGGCGCAGCGGGATGTGGGCGCGGCCGGCCCGCAGCTCGCCGTCGGCCACCACGATGCGGGCGGCGCCGTACCAGGCGAAGCCACCGGCCATGGAGGACACGAGCACCCCGGTCGCCGTCCAGGCGAAGGCCGGAGGCACGGCCACCACCAGCGCCAGCCAGAAGGTGGCCAGCAGCATCGTCCCCTGGACCCACCACCGCAGCGGCACGGTCAGGCGTTCGGCGTACTCCACGGCGAAAAGGGTGCCACCCCGCGCCGGCGGAGCCGCGGGTAGGGTCCGGTCCGTGTCCCTCGAGGTGCCGCTGGTCCGCCTGGACCCCGATCTCCCGCTGCCGGACTACGCGCACCCCGGTGACGCCGGCGCGGACCTGCTGACCACCGTCGACCTCACCCTCGCCCCGGGTGAGCGGGCCCTGGTGCCCACCGGGGTGGCGCTCGCCCTGCCCGAGGGGTACGTCGCCCTGGTCCACCCCCGCTCGGGCCTGGCCGCCCGGCACGGCGTGTCCATCGTCAACGCCCCCGGCACCGTCGACGCCGGCTACCGCGGGGAGGTCAAGGTGCTGCTGATCAACCACGACCCGGCCGAGACCGTGTGGCTGCAGCGCGGGGACCGGGTCGCCCAGCTGGTGGTCCAGCGGGTCGAGCGGGTCCGGTTCGTCGAGGTCCCGGCACTGCCCGGGTCGGCACGCGGGGAGGGTGGCTACGGTTCTACGGGTGGGTTCACCCCGTCCCCGCCCGCGAGGAGTGATCAGTGAGGTTCCGTCGCCGCAAGCCGGCCGACCAGCCAGACACGGGCGCCACGGCCGAGCCGGAGCCGGCCACCGCGCCCGAGCCCGGGTCCGGCCCCTTCGACGCCGACGAGGTCGATGTCGAGCACGACGGCGTGCAGCGGGTCGACCTCGGCTCGCTGCTGGTGGTCCCCGGCCCGGGCCGCGACGTCCGGCTGCAGGTCAACGAGAAGACGCAGGCCGTGCAGGCGGTGCTGGTCGCGGGCCAGGAGGGGGCGCTGGAAATCCGGGCTTTCGCGGCCCCCCGCAACGGCGACCTGTGGAACGACGTGCGCCCCCAGATCGCTGCCGACATGACCCGGCGCGGGGGCACGGCCGACGAGCGCGAGGGCCGGTTCGGCCCCGAGCTGCTGTGCCGGGTGCAGGTGAAGCGCTCCGACGGCGGCACTGGCACCCAGGTCTCCCGGATCGTCGGCGTCAACGGGCCCCGCTGGCTGCTGCGCGCCACGTTCATCGGGAAGCCCGCCGTCGACGAGGAGGCGGCCGCGGAGTGGGAGCGCGTGCTCGGTGACGTCGTGGTCCGGCGCGGCGACCACGCGATGCCGGCCGGCGACCCGCTGCCGATCGAGGTCCCCTCCTCGGCACGGCGCGTCGAGTGAGCCCGCTCTAGGCTGGAGGCATGCTCGAGACCTCGCGCCTGCGTCGCGCCCTGAGCCGGTGGGGGAGCGCGGCCGACCAGGAGGCCCGCGACCTGCGCGCGGACACGGCGGCCTCCGGCCGGATGGAGATCGCCGAGGCCCCCGACCGGGCCCGCGTGGTCCTGCGGGGCACGCTCAGCACCGTCACGCTGCGGCCGCGCGGCGGCGTCCCGGCCCTGGAGGCCGAGCTGTACGACGGCTCCGGGACGATCCTGCTCATCTGGCTGGGGCGGCGACGGATCATCGGCATCTCCCCGGGCCGACGGATCGAGGTGGAGGGCCGGATCGGCGTCCACGACGGGGCCCGGGTCATCTACAACCCCCGGTACGACCTGAAGGCGGAGGCGGAGTGAGCGCGCAGGAGCCGGGTGCCACGGTCGTCACGGTGGAGGAGGTGGTCCGGGCCCAGCTGTCCCGGGCCCTCGGCGGACGCCGTGGGATGCTGGAGGCGGCGGTCCCCACCATCGCGTTCACGGTGCTCTTCCTCACCACCCGGGAGCTCCACCTCGCGCTCGGGGTCGGCGTGGCCGCGGCCCTCGTGCTGCTCGTGGTGCGCCTGGTGCAGCGCTCGACGGTGCAGTTCTGTGTCAACGCGCTCTTCGGCATCGGCATCGGGTGGCTCTTCGTCACGATGTCGGCGCGTTCGGGTGGCGACGAGGAGGCCCAGGCGCTGGCGTACTTCCTGCCGGGGATCCTCTACAACGGGGTGTACGCGGTGGTCCTGGCGCTCACGGTGCTGGCGGGGTGGCCGCTGGTGGGCTTCCTGGTGGGCAGCGTCACCGGCGACGCGACCGGATGGCGCTCCGACCCGCAGGTGGTGCGGCTGTGCAACCGGTTGACCTGGCTGCTGGTGGTGCCGTGCGTGCTGCGCGTGGTCGTGCAGGGGCCGATCTGGCTGGCGGGGAACCAGGGGGCGATGGACGCCGACGCCGCGATCGCGCTGCTGGGGGTCCTCAAGATCGTCCTCGGGTGGCCCCTCCAGCTGGCTGCGCTGGCCGCGATGGTGTGGCTGCTGGCGCGCAATCGCACCCCGGTGCAGGAGTCGGCCTGACGCCTCAGCCCGGGTGGTGCCGCCCGGGGGAGAGCATCCGCTCCAGGTCCTCCTCGGAATCGGCGGCGACGACGAAGAGCAGCTCGTCGCCCGCCTCCAGGGGCTGGTCCTGCTGGGGGGTGTAGACCTGCCCGTCCCGCAGGATCGTGACCAGGGTGCAGTTGTCGGGGAAGGGCACCAGCCCGGACGGCTTGCCGACGTACGGCGAGTCCTCCGGCAACGTGAGCTCGACCAGGTTGGCGTTGCCCTGCCGGAAGGTGAACAGCCGGACCAGGTCGCCGACCGTGACCGCCTCCTCGACCAGGGCGGACATGATCCGGGGCGTCGACACACTGACGTCCACGCCCCAGGCCTCGGTGAACAACCACTCGTTGTCGGGGTGGTTGACCCGGCCGACGGTGCGCGGCACCCCGAACTCGGTCTTGGCCAGCAGCGAATGGACGAGGTTGGCCTTGTCATCGCCGGTGGCGGCGATCGCCACGTCATAGCGGTCCAGCTCGGCCTCCTCGAGTGAACTCAACTCCCAGGCGTCGGCCTCGAACCAGACGGCGCCGGGGACGGCATCGTGGTCGATGGCGGCCCGGTTCTTCTCGATCAGCAGGATCTCGTGGCCGTTGGCGATGAGCTCCCGGGCGATGGAGCGGCCCACGTTCCCGGCCCCGGCGATGGCAACACGCATGGCGCTTCTCCTAGTTCTTGGCGGGCGGCTGGGCGAACAGGGTCTCCAGTTCGTCGACGCGATCGGTGTAGCAGGCGACGTAGATGAGGTCGCCGTCCTGGTAGATGGTGTCGCGGTCCGGGATCACGCCTCGGCCGACCCGCAGCACGAACGGGATCGGCGCGTCCGCGGCGGCGGACAGCTCGCTGATGCGGCGCCCCACCCAGCCGCTGTGCACGTGGATCTGCATCAACCGCGCGTCGCCGGTGGGATCGGACCACACCGGCTGACTGCCGGCCGGGAGCAGGCGGCGCAGCATCTGGGTGACCGTCCACTTCACCGTGGCGACGGTGGGGATGCCCAACCGCTCGTAGACCTCGGCGCGGCGCTGGTCGTAGATCCGGGCGACCACGTTGTCGACGTGGTAGATCTCGCGCACCACC
>CAZRKV010000014.1:0-21298 GCA_964600305.1 uncultured Nocardioides sp.
GTACGAGAACAGCGGCATCGCCCGCGTCCGCGGTGACCAGCTTGGCGCCGTCGCGGGCGATGCCGCTGTTCTCGTACTCCCGGCCGACCATGAAGCCGGTGATGTTCTGCAGGAACACCAACGGGATGCCGCGGGCGTTGCACAGCTCGATGAAGTGGGCACCCTTGAGCGAGGAGGAGCTGAACAGGATCCCGTTGTTGGCGATGATCCCGACCGGGTAGCCGTGGATGTGGGCGAACCCGCAGACCAGGGTCTCGCCGTAGAGCTGCTTGAACTCCTGCAGCCGCGACCCGTCCACCACCCGGCGGATCACCTCGCGCACGTCGTACGGCGTCCTCGGGTCGGTGGGCACCACGTCGTACAGCCCGGCGGGGTCCTCGTGGGGCTCCTCGACGTGGGCCGTGGGGCGCAGGTGGGACTCGGTGGTCGCGCTGGTCGTGACCTGGTAGCCGGTGCGCTCGACCGTGCCGAGCACCGAGCGGACGATGGCCAGCGCGTGCGCGTCGTCCTCGGCGAGGTGGTCGACCACGCCGGAGGTCCGGGCGTGGACGTCCCCACCCCCGAGCTCCTCGGCGGTGACCACCTCGCCGGTCGCGGCCTTCACCAGGGGCGGGCCGCCGAGGAAGATCGTGCCCTGCTCCTTGACGATGACCGTCTCGTCGGACATCGCGGGGACGTAGGCACCGCCGGCGGTGCAGGACCCCATCACCGCCGCCACCTGCGGGATGCCGCGGGCCGACAGGTTCGCCTGGTTGTAGAAGATCCGCCCGAAGTGCTCCCGGTCGGGGAACACCTCGTCCTGCATCGGCAGGAAGGCGCCCCCGGAGTCGACGAGGGCGATGCAGGGCAGGTGGTTGTCGGCGGCGACGGCCTGGGCGCGCAGGTGCTTCTTGACCGTCATCGGGTAGTAGGTGCCGCCCTTGACGGTGGCGTCGTTGGCGATCACGACGCACTCCCGCCCGGCCACCCGACCGATGCCGGTCACGATCCCGGCCGAGGGCACGGGATCGGGAGCACCGGGTGCCGCGTCCGGGTCGGCGCCGTACATCCCGGTGGCGGCCAGGGGACTGAGCTCGAGGAAGGGGCTGCCCGGGTCGAGCAGCCGGTCCACCCGGTCGCGCACCAGCAGCTTGCCCCGGTCGGTGTGCTTGCGGCGGGCCGCCTCCGACCCGCCCAGACGGGCGGTGGCCAACCGCTCGCGGAGCTCGGAGACCAGCTCGGTCATCTCAGGCATGGGCGCAGGTTATCGATCATTAACCTCCCGTGTCCACAGTCCTCGTCGTCGAGGAGCGGCGGGTGGTGACAGGGATCGCACCCCGCACCAGCGCTTCCGAACCTTCTACTACAGCGGATAGTAGTAGGCTGCGCGTACGGCGAGGGTCACCGCGGCACTCGCCCGCAGGAAGGAGGCGATCATGTCGGGCAAGACCCGCAAGGGAGGCTTCGTCCGCGTGGCGGGGGTCATCGTTGCCGTCGTCGGGGTCGTGATGATCGTGGCCGGTGGCGTGACCTGGGGGCTCGTCCAGTCCCAGCTGGCCGCCGAGGACATCACCGTGGCCGAGGACGCCAGCTTCCTCGCCGGTGACGACGTGAACGGCCCGTTCAGCGCCTACGCCCAGGCCGACATCATCAACGAGCACGCCCTGGACACGTCGGGCGGACAGACCTACGCCCAGCTGGACCGTGAGGACCCGACCCGGGACCAGATGATGAACGCGTCGTTCCTGCGGGCCTCGCTGTTCACCTCCGTGCTCGCCTTCGGCGTCGCCTTCATGGCGATGGCGCTCGGGCTGCTGTACGTGCTCATCGGACTGGCCCTGGTCCGGGTGCCGAAGTCGGTGCCGACCCCGACGACCTGAGCCGGCCGACCCGACCCCAGGGGCCGGGACCCGGGCGCCACGCGCTCCGGGACCCGGCCCCTGCTCGTGTGCCCTACGCTCCGGTCATGACCTGGGAGCCGGCGCGGGAGTTCGTCGCGGACTCGCTCTACCTCAACACCGCATCGATGGGACTGCCCCCACGCGTGACCCGGGAGGCGTTGGCGGCCAGCCTCGACGCCTGGGCCCGGGGCCGGGCACAACCCGGTGACTACGACGGGGCGGTCGAGCAGGCGCGCGCCGACTTCGCCCGGCTGGTGCACGTGGACCCGACCGACGTGGCGGTGGGCCACCAGGTGGCACCGCTGGTGGCGCTGCTGGCGGCCGCGCTCCCGGACGGGGCGGAGGTGCTGGTGCCCGAGGGCGAGTTCACCAGCCTCACCTTCCCGTTCGCCGCGCACGCCGACCGCGGAGTCACGGTGCTGGAGCGGCCCCTCGACGAGCTGGCCCACCACGTCGGCGACACGACGGACCTGGTGGCGGTCTCGGCCGTGCAGTCGGCCGACGGCGCGCTCGCCGACCTCGACGCGATCGGGGCCGCCTGCGCCCGGCACGGCGCCCTCAGCCTGGTCGACCTCACCCAGTCCGCGGGCTGGCTCGACGTCGATGCCCGCCGCTTCGACGCGACCGTGTGCGGCGGCTACAAGTGGCTGCTGTCGCCACGCGGGTCGGCCTTCCTGACCGTGCGCCCCGACCTGCGGGACCGGGTCCGGCCGCTGGCCGCGAGCTGGTACGCCGGCGCCGACCCCTGGACCAGCATCTACGGCCTGCCGCTGCGGCTGGCCTCCGACGCCCGCCGATTCGACGTGTCCCCCGGCTGGCACGCCTGGGTCGGCACCGCGACCTCGCTGGCGTTCCTGACCGAGATCGGGATCGACGCCCTGCAGCGGCACGCGCTGGAGGTCGCCCGGGCCTTCGCCGACGCGGCGGGCCTGGGCGAGGCCGACTCCGCGATCCTCTCGCTGACGGCCGATCCGGGGGTCGCCCCGATCCTGGAGCGGTACGACGTGCTCGCCGCCCACCGTGCGGGGCGGCTGCGGCTGTCCTTCCACGTGCACAACACCGTCGAGGAGGTGGCGCCCCTCGGCGAGGCGCTCCGGGGCCACCTCCACGTTAACGACCGCTAACCTTGTCCGCGTGACCCGCCGCGAACAGATCCTCGCCACCGCGGCCGAGCTCTTCGCCGCTCGTGGGTACCACGGGGTGTCGGTGGCCGACCTGGGTCGGGCCTGCGGGATCAGCGGGCCGGCGCTGTACAAGCACTTCCCCGCCAAGGAGGCGATGCTGGCCGAGATGCTGGTCTCGATCAGCCGGGAGCTGCTCGCCGAGGGCCGCCGCCGCGTGGCCGACCACCCGACGCCCGAGGCGGCCGTGGCCGCACTGGTCGACTGGCACGTGGAGTTCGCGCTCTCCCACCGGGCCCTGATCGTGGTCCAGGACCGGGACTGGGAGTCCCTGCCCGCGGACGCCCGCGAGGAGGTGCGGGCCCTGCAGCGCGCCTACGTCGACGTGTGGGCCGAGCAGCTGCGGGCCCTCGACCCGGACCTCGACCTGGACCGGGCGCGGGCGATGGCGCACACGGCGTTCGGTCTGATCAACTCCACCCCCCACAGCGGGCTGCTGCCCGACGAGGAGATGCGCGACCTGCTGCGCGGGATGGCGCTGGCGGCCCTGCTGCCCCGCTGAGGAGTCAGGTCCCTCCCGGGCGCCCGCGCTCGACGTCCGCAGGATCCTCGGGTGCCGGGCGATCGAGGGCCGCCAGCATGCGCGCTGCGAGCAGGGCCGCGTCGTGGGCCAGGTCGAGGTCGGCCGCCAGGGCCGACTCGGCGTCGGTCCCGGCACCGGCACCGGGCCCGGCCCCGGACGACGTCCCCCCGCTCGGGGCGGCGTCGTGCAGGCGCGCGAGCAGCGCGGCACGCGGCAGGCCGCGCAGGGTGAGCAGCACGAACGGGTCACGGTCCAGCATCCAGCCCAGCTGGTGCAGCACCGCGACGGCGTGGACGCACGGGGACAGCCAGGCGTCGCACGCGCAGGCCGCGTCGATCTCGCCGCCGTACGGGAGCAGCTCGACCCCCGACTCCTCCAGCTCCTCGACCAGCTGGTGCGGGAGCTGCCCGGACGTCAGCGCGGCGATCCGGCCCGCGACGGCCGCGACCAGCTCCACCACCAGCTCCTGCCCCGCCTCGTCCAGCACCGGGAGGCCGAGCTCGACGGTCCAGGTCTCGTCCCGCTCGTCGACCGCCGCGTAGGCCCGGCCCGCCTCGATCGAGATCGACCCCACGTCACCGGCCCGGGCGATCCGGCGGGCCGGCCGCGCCTCCTCCCCGCCGAAGGAGGACTCCTCCACCGCGCGCAGCCAGGCCTTGGCCCACCACGAGTCGACCCGTACGGCGCCCCGTCGCGGCCGCATCCGCGGGTAGGTCAGGGTCGAGCCGGGCGAGCCGGTCACGGGCGCTGCCCCCGGAGCGACACGAGGTCCCGCAGCTCCTCGTCGTCGAGCTCGGTCAGGGCGGTCTCACCCCGGGCGAGCACGGAGTCGGCCAGGTCGCGCTTGTGCGCGAGCAGCGTCGCGACCCGCTCCTCGATGGTGCCCTGGGTGATCATCCGGTGCACCTGGACCGGTCGGGTCTGCCCGATCCGGTGGGC
Source organism: uncultured Nocardioides sp. (assembly GCA_964600305.1). GTDB lineage: Bacteria > Actinomycetota > Actinomycetes > Propionibacteriales > Nocardioidaceae > Nocardioides. Next base: position 4,524 of record CAZRKV010000014.1, read on the forward strand.
CCGGTCGGTGGCCTGGTCCTCGACGGCGGGGTTCCACCAGCGGTCGACGTGGACGACGTGGTCGGCCCGGGTGAGGTTCAGCCCGGTCCCGCCGGCGCGCAACGAGAGCAGGAAGACCGGCGGGCCCCCACGCTCGGGCCCGGCCTGGAAGCGGCGCACCATCTCCTCCCGCTCGCCCACCGGGGTCCCGCCGTGGAGGAACTGGTGGGGGATCCCGGCCTGGGAGAGGTGCTGCTCCAGCAGGCGCCCGAGGGCGACGTACTGGGTGAAGACCAGCATCGCGCCGTCCTCGGCCAGGACCGTGGTGACCAGCTCGTCGAACAGGTCGAGCTTCTCCGAGCGCCCGGCGAGCCGCGCGCTGCCCTGGCGCAGGTACTGGGCGGGGTGGTTGCAGATCTGCTTGAGCCCGGTGAGCATCTTCAGCACCAGGCCGCGCCGGCCCTCCGGGTCGGCCTCCTCGATCCGTCGCATCGACTCGCGCACCAGGGTCTCGTAGAGCACCACCTGCTCCCGGGTCAGCCCGACGAGGTGGTCGGTCTCCGTCTTGGGCGGCAGCTCGGGGGCGACCCCGGGGTCGGACTTGCGGCGCCGCAGCAGGAAGGGGTCGACCAGGTCGGCGAAGCGCCGCGTGAGGGCCGGGTCCACCCCGGCCTCGATCGGGGCCGCCCACCGCCGCCGGAAGGCCTGACGGCCGCCCAGCAGCCCGGGCACCGTCCAGTCGAGGATCGACCAGAGCTCGGTGAGGTCGTTCTCGACGGGGGTGCCGGTCAGGGCGACCCGGGCGTCACCGTCGATGGTGCGCAGCGCCCGGGAGGTGGAGCTGCGGGAGTTCTTCACGTGCTGGGCCTCGTCGGCGACCACCAGGCCCCACCGGGTCTCGCCGAGGCGTTCGGCGTCCCGGCGCATCGTGCCGTACGTCGTGAGCACGAAGCCGGGGTCCGAGCCCGGGAGCACCTCGTCGGCGTCCAGCCCGTCGAGATCGCGGGACTGGGCGTGGTAGCGCCGGACGGGGGTGCCGGGAGCGAAGCGCCGGATCTCGGCCTCCCAGTTGCCCAGCAGGCTGGCCGGGCACACCACCAGCGTCGGCCGGGCGGGGGCCGACGCCTCCTCCAGCCGGTGCAGGTGGAGCGCGATCAGGGTGATCGTCTTGCCCAGGCCCATGTCGTCGGCCAGGCAGCCGCCCAGCCCGAGCCGGGTCAGGTCGGCCAGCCAGGTCAGTCCCTGCCGCTGGTAGCCGCGCAGCTCGGCCCGCAGGGCGGCCGGCGTCGGGACCGGGTCGCGGCGGGAGGCGGCGAGCACCTCCTCGCGGAGCCGTTCCAGGCTGGCCCCGACAACCACCGGGTGGTCCTGGCCCTCGGCGTCCGCGACGCCGCTGAGCGTGGCGGCGAGCGCCTGGGCCGGCGGGACGGTGCGGATCATCCGGCGCCGGGCCCGCTGGGCGGTGCGGGAGTCGACGACGACCCAGTTGTCGCGCAGCTTGACCAGCGGGGTGGCGGCCCCGGCCAGGGCGTCCATCTCCTCGGGCGTGAGCGGGTCGCCGTGCAGGGCGAGCCGCCAGCTGAAGGCGAAGGCCGCCCCGGCCCCGAACAGTCCGGTCTGCAGGGGCTCCTCGTGGGCACCGGCGGTCCGTGGCCGGTCGAGCACGACGTCGCTGCTCACCGCCTGCTGCTGCAGGGTGCGGGGGAACAGCACGTCGAAGCCCTCGGCGGCCAGGGCCGCCACTCCGTGGTCGAGCAGGTCGAGGATCTCGTCGGTGTCGAGGACCAGCTGGTCGGGCACCCGCAGGTCGAGCAGCCGCTCGAGCACCGGCCAGGCCTGCGCGGCGCGGCGCAGCGCGAGGGTGACGTGGGTGCGCGCCCGGCCACCGAACCCGTGCTCGGCATCGGGTCCCGAGTCCGCCCACAGCACGGCCGCGTCGCAGACGTGCAGGTCGTCGTGGACGTCGACGACCTGCACCACCAGCCGGACCGCCCCCGCGACCAGCTCCTCCTCGTCGGCCTCGAGCCGCAGCGCGATGGTGACCAGGTGCGGCCCCTCGGCGAGGTCCGGACCAGACGGTCCGGGCACGTCGGGGGCCCCGCGGTCGACCAGGCGCGCCAGCCGGGCCTGGAAGTCCCGGGTGGGGCCGGACGGACCCCCTGCGGCCGGTGCCCGCCCGGTCCGCGGCCCCACGGGGGCCCGGCGGCGGGGGGTGGACAGCGGGGCGCTGCGGGGCATCGCGTCCGCGACCGCGTCCAGCACCCGGCGTACGACGCCCTCGGCCGCCGCGGCGTCCAGGTCGCCGCCGGCGTGCGCCGCGGCCAGCGCGCGCACCCGGTCCGCGTCGTCCTCGCCGGTGACGCTCACCCAGTGGCCACCCTCCTCGGCCGGGGCGAGCCGACCCGCCGCGACCAGCTGCAGGCCGAGCAGCGCCGCCCCGGAGAGCAGCCCCAGGCTGGGGTGGGCCGACTCGTCCGCGCGGGCGCGCGTCAGCACGGGCACGGCGGCCCGCATCGGCAGCTCGACCCGCCGCTCGGCGCCGGTGAACTCCACGACGGAGTCGCGCGGGGGGTCGGCGGCGCGGAAGGTCGCGGGGCCGGTGACGGGGACGAAGCTCAAGCGGTGCCCTTCGCAGCGGACGGACGGGTGCCCAGGACGGTAACGACCAGGACCGACGGATCGTTCCCGCGCGGCTACCGTGGCCGGTCATGAGCATCCTCGACACACCCATCGCCCGCCTCGACGGGACCCCCGCCACCCTCGGCGAGATCACCGGCGGCCGGACCGCCCTGGTCGTCAACGTCGCCAGCCGGTGCGGCCTCACCCCCCAGTACGCCGGCCTCGAGGAGCTGCACGAGTCGCGCGCCGACCGGGGGTTCACCGTGGTCGGCGTCCCGTGCAACCAGTTCCTCGGCCAGGAGCCGGGCAGCCCGGAGGAGATCGCGGAGTTCTGCTCGGCGACGTACGGCGTCACCTTCCCGATGACCGAGAAGGTCGAGGTCAACGGCGAGGACCGCCACCCCCTCTACCGGCACCTGGTCGACGCGCCCGACGAGGAGGGCAGGACCGGCGACGTGCAGTGGAACTTCGAGAAGTTCCTGCTCGACCACGACGGTCGCGTGGTGGCCCGGTTCAGCCCCGGCATCGAACCGGCCGACCCGAGGCTGGTCAGCGCCGTCGACGACCGGCTCGGTGGGACCGGGGTTGACGCCAGTCAGTGAGGTAAGGCTAGCCTTACTCATGTGTCCGTCCCCCATGCCTCCCCCACGCCTGACCCGGAGCTGCGCGCCCGCGACCTGACCGCGGGCTACCGCGGCACCACCGTGGTGCACCAGGTGGACCTCACGGTCCGCGCCGGCGAGGTGACGGCCCTGGTCGGCCCCAACGGCAGCGGCAAGTCCACCCTGCTGCGCTCGCTGGCCCGGCTGCACCCGCACGACGACGGCGAGGTGCTCCTCGACGGCGACCGCCCCGCGGGGGCACTGTCCTCCCGCGAGTTCGCGCGCCGGGTCAGCATGCTCAGCCAGCAGCGCCCCACGCCCGCGGGGATCCGGGTGGCCGACGTGGTGGGGTTCGGCCGCCACCCGCACCGCCGCCGGTGGCGCGGCGGCGACCCCGAGGGCCCGACCGCGGTCGCCTGGGCGATGGCGGTCACCGGCATCGCCGACATGGCCGACCGCGCGGTCGACGAGCTCTCCGGCGGCGAGCTGCAACGGGTGTGGCTGGCCACCTGCCTGGCCCAGCGCACGGGGGTGCTGCTCCTCGACGAGCCGACCAACCACCTCGACCTGCGCTACCAGGTGGAGATGCTCGACCTGATCCGTGACCTCGCGGTCGAGCACGGCGTCGCCGTCGGCGTGGTCCTCCACGACCTCACCCACGCCGCCGAGGTCGCCGACACCGTCGCGCTCCTGCACCGGGGCACGGTGCTCGCGCAGGGCCCGACGGCCGACGTCCTCACCGAGCAGCACCTGCGCACGGCGTACGGCATCCCCGTGCTCGTCTCCCACGACCCCGCGACGGGCGCCCTGTCGCTGCGCCCCGTGGGCCGGCACACCCGCGTGCCCGCCTGAGACCACCCGAGAACACCGAGGAGAACCCCGCACCATGTCTGCCCGACGACCCCTGCCCGCCCTGTCCTCGCTGCTCGCCGCGTCCGCGGCCGCCGCCCTCCTCGCCGGGTGCGGCACCACCGAGAGCTCCTCCGCCGCCGGGGAGGGGGACGGCACCGGGGGCACGACCGCCGCCGGACCGGTCACCGTCACCGACGCCCGCGGCCAGGAGGTCGAGCTGGACGCCCCGGCCGAGCGGGTGGTGGCCCTGGAGTGGGCCGAGGTCGAGATGCTGCGCACCCTGGGGGCCGACGTGGTCGGCGCCGCCGACCCGAAGGGCTACGCCACCTGGAACGACGCCGAGCCACTCGCCGACGACACCGAGGACGTCGGCTTCCGCGCCGAGCCGAGCGTCGACGCCATCGTCGCGCTCGAGCCCGACCTGGTCGTCCTGGAGGCCGACGGCGGTGACGCCGCGATCCGTCAGCTCGAGGAGTACGTGCCCGTGCTCGTCACCGAGGGCAGCGACGCCTCCCGCAACCTGGCGCGGATGCGGGAGGACTTCCGGATGGTCGCCGAGGCGGTCGGGGCCACCGACGAGGCCGACCAGGTGCTCCAGGACCTCGACCGCTCGTTCGAGGAGGCACGTTCGCAGATCGCGGACGCCGGCCACGACGGTGCCCCCTTCGCGATGGCCGACGGCTGGATGGAGGGCAGCAACGTCGCGATCCGGATGTTCGCCGAGGGTTCCCTCTTCTCCGACGTCGCCGAGGAGGTCGGCCTCGAGAACGGCTGGCCGCGCGAGGGCGACCAGGTGTGGGGCCTGGCGACCACCGACGTCGAGGGCCTGGCCCCCCTGAAGGACGAGAAGGACCTGACCTTCCTCTACAGCGCCTCGGACGAGCCCGACGTGTTCGCCGAGGGCCTGGCCGACAACGCCATCTGGCGGTCGATGCCCTTCATGCGGGCCGACCGCCTGCACCAGCTCGACGAGGGCACCTGGACCTTCGGCGGACCGGCCTCCGTCGAGGACTTCCTCGAGCAGCTCGTCGAGATCTTCGGCCCGTGACCCACACGCTGTCCGTCCGCCGGGCGGCAGGGGCCGCTCCGCCGCCCGGCGGTCCGATCCGCGGCGGCGTGGGGGTGCTGCTCGGCCTCGGCGCGCTCGGGCTGGTGCTCGCGGCCGTGCACCTCACCCAGGGCACCTCCGGGGTGGGCCCCGGCGACCTGCTCGCCGCCGTCGCGGGCGGGGACCAGGGCGCTCGGGACGTGCTCCTCGCCTCCCGCCTCCCCCGCCTGCTGGCGGCGGTGACCGTGGGCCTGGCCCTGGGCGCCTCGGGGGCCGCGCTGCAGAGCGTCGCCCGGAACCCCCTGGCCTCGCCCGACACCCTCGCGGTGAACGCGGGCGCGCACCTGGCGGTGGTCACCGTGGCGGCCCTCGGCCTCGCGCTCCCCCTGTACGCCGCCGGGCTGGTCGCCTTCGTCGGGGGCCTGCTGGCCGCCGGCCTGGTCCTGGCGCTGGCGACGGGCGGCGCCGCGGGCCCCACCCGGCTGATCCTCGCCGGGGCCGCGACGATGCTGACGCTCAACTCGCTCACGATGCTGCAGCTGCTGCTGTTCGAGCAGGAGACGACCGGCCTGTTCGCCTGGGGGGAGGGGTCGTTGTCGCAGACCGACCTCGCGGCCGCCACCCGGATGCTGCCGGTGGTGCTGGTGACCGGGCTGGTGATGCTGCTCCTCGCCCCCCGCCTGGACGTCCTGGCCCTGGGCGACGACGCCGCCTCCAGCCTGGGAGTGGGGGTACGGCGGCTGCGGGTCGGCACCGTGGTCCTCGCGGTGCTGCTGGCCGCCGCGGCGGTGACCCTGGCCGGTCCGATCGGGTTCGTCGGCCTGTGCGCCCCGGTGGTCGTGCGCCTCGCCGGCCGCTTCGTGCCGGGCCTCCTCCGTCACGTCCTCCTGGTGCCCGCCTCGGCCCTGACCGGCGTCGTGGTGCTGCTCGCCGCCGACGTGGGGGTGCGGGCCTCGCTGGGCGAGACCGCGGCGCTGCGGGTGCCCACCGGGGTCGCGACGACGATCGTCGGGGCGCTGGTGCTGGTGGCGCTGGCGCGGCGCTCCCGCGACTCCGGCCCGGCCCGGACCCCTCCGGCCGCCCGTCCCCGCACCACGGGCGGTCGACTGCGGACCGGGGTGGCGCTCTCGCTGCTGACCGTGCTGGTGCTCGGTTCCGGACTGGCGGGGATGCTGCTGGGCGACACCGCGGTGCTCCTCGGCGACCTGCAGAACTGGCTGGCCGGGCGCACCGGCGCGGCGTACACCTTCGTCCTCGACCAGCGCCTGCCCCGGGTGCTGGCCGCCGTGCTCGCCGGCGCGGCCCTCGGGGTGGCCGGCACCGCCGTGCAAGCGGTGTGCCGCAACCCGCTGGCCGAACCGGGCCTGCTCGGGATCTCCGCGGGCGCCGGCCTCGGGGCCGTGGTCCTGGTCACCGCCGTACCGGCGGCCGGGATCGCCGCCCTGACCGGGTCGGCCGGGCTCGGCGGCCTGGCCACCTTCGCCCTCGTCCACGGGCTCGCCCGGCGCGGCGGGCTGAGCTCGGACCGGCTGGTGCTGGTCGGGATCGGGACCGCGGCCGCGGCCTCGGCCGTGACGACGCTGGTGATCGTGGTCTCCGACCCCTGGAACACCGCCAAGGCGCTGACCTGGCTCAGCGGGTCGACGTACGGCCGCACGCTCGAGCAGGTGGTCCCGGTCGCCGCGGCGCTGGTGCTGCTGACGCCGGTGCTCGCCCGGTCCCGGCGGGAGCTGGACCTCACGGCCCTGGACGACGACACCCCCCGGCTGCTCGGCGTGCCCCTGGAGCCGACCCGGTGGGTGGTCCTGGCCGCCGCGGCCGTGCTGACCGCCACCGCCGTCACGGCGGCCGGCGTGGTCGGGTTCGTGGGCCTGGTCGCCCCGCACCTGGCCCGCGGCCTGGTCGGGGGCCTGCACGCCCGGGTGCTGCCGGTCGCGGCGCTGCTCGGGGCCCTGCTGCTCGGCGTCGCCGACACCGTCGGCCGCACAGTGATCGCGCCGGCCCAGGTGCCCGCCGGCCTGGTCACCGCACTCGTGGGGGCGCCGTACTTCGTCTGGCTGCTGTGGCGGTCGCGGGAGGAGGCACGATGACGCGCGTCCGGTCCGAGACGGCCTGGCGGTTCTTCGACGTGGCGGTGGCGGGGGTGCGCCGGCTGGGCCCGAGCTTCGTGCGGCTCACCCTCACCGGGTCCGACCTCGACGAGCTCGCCGACCGGGGCCTCGACCAGCGGTTCAAGCTGGTGCTGCCGCTCCCCGGCCGGGGGTACGCCGACCTGCCGCGGGACCCCGACTGGTACGACCGCTGGCGGGCCCTGCCCGAGGAGCGGCGCAACCCGGTCCGCACCTACACCGTCCGCGCGGTGCGCCCCTCGCGCCGCGAGGTGGACGTCGACGTGGTGCTGCACCGTCCGGCCGGCCCGGCATCGGCGTTCGCCGAGCGCGCGCAGGTGGGTGACCCGCTCGTGCTGCTGGGCCCGAACGCCCGCTTCGACGGGGACCACGGCGGGCTGGAGTTCCGGGTGCCACCCCCGGGCGCGCCACTGCTGCTGGCGGGGGACGAGACGGCGGTCCCCGCGGTGGCGGTGGTGCTCTCCCAGCTGCCGGCCGGGGCGCGGGGCGAGGCCGTGCTGGAGGTCCCCGCGGCCGGGGACCGGCTCGACCTCGAGGTCCCGCACGGGATCCGGGTCACCTGGTTGCCCCGCGCCGGAGCGGTGCCCGGCTCCCTGCTGGTCCCGACCGTCGTCGAGGCCGCCGGGCGGCTGGGCCTGGGCGGACGACCCACGGGCCGGGAGGACGAGCCGGAGCGCGTCGCCGACGGTGAGGACCCCTTCTGGGAGGTTCCCGGAGACGCGCCCGCGGAGGTGCCGGGCTACGCCTGGCTCGCCGGCGAGTCCTCGGCGATCACCACGCTGCGCCGCCACCTGGTGCGCGACCGGGGCGTGGACCGGCGCTCGGTCGCCTTCATGGGCTACTGGCGGCGGTGACGCAGCCGATGGAGCTGCCGGGCGTGCACCGCGGCGACCAGCAGCGGCACGAGCAGCGCCAGCAGGGGCTTCTCGGTCCCGGACTGGACGCTGGCCACGGCCAGCACCGCCGTGAGCACCACCAGCATCGGCAGGATCCAGGTGGCCAGCGGCGGGTACCGACCGGGGGTTCGGGTCTCGACGGACTCCATGCGTCGAGCCTGGCCGCCCGCAGCACCGCCCCGGTGACGCCTGGGTGGACGCCGGGTGACGCGGACGTGGCAGGTCGGAACCGGCGGAGTCGTCCACCGCACGGCCGCCCGGGCGCACCCCCGGATCGCGGATGTGGGGCCCAGGGGGACCGCTCAGACCAGGTCGGCGCGGAACCGGCGGCGTACCAGCCGCTGGTAGGTCCGGGGAGCCAACCGCCACAGCACGCTGGCGGCCACCGCCCCCCGGTCCGGGAAGACGCGCTCGCGACCCTCCCGCCAGGCGCGGTCGACCAGGGTCGCTGTCTCCTCCGCCGAGCGCAGCCGGCCGACGGTCGAGCGCGGCCGCGCCGTCGGCCGGCCGTCCTCCCCCAGCGCGTGGGCCTCGATGGGGGTGTCCAGGAAGCTCGGGTGCACCAGCACCACCCGCACCCCCTCCTCGGCCAGCTCCATCCGCAGCACCTCGAAGAACTGGGTGAGCGCCGCCTTCGCGGCGCCGTACGCCGCCCGGCCCGGCACCGGCATCCACCCCGCCATCGAGCCGATGCAGACCACCGTCCCGCCGCTGGCCCGCAGCAGGGGCAGCGCCGCCAGGGTGAGCTCCACCGGCCCCTGCCAGTCGACCGCCATGACGGTGCGGAAGACGGCCGGGTCGGTGCGCCGGGCCGGGGACCGGTGGGTGATCCCGGCGTTGTTGACCAGCAGGTCGAGCCGGCCCTGGCGCCGGTGTACCTCCTCGACCAGGTGGGCCAGGTCCTCCGCGCGGGTGACGTCGGCGACCACGGCGTGGACCCGCGCCGGGTCGTCCAGCTCCGCGGCCCGCGCCGCCAGGCCGGCCGCGTCGCGGTCCGCGAGCACCAACCGGTGGCCGGCGGCGTACCAGTGGCGGGCCATCGCCCACCCGAGGCCGGAGGCGGCGCCGGTGACCAGGACGGTCCCGTTCTCGGGGGCGCGGCTCGCCCGGGCCCCCTGCCGACGAGGGCCCCTCATCGCGGCAGCATCCCCCGGGAGCGGGCGAAGTGGTCGAGGACCTCCACCGTGGTCATGCGGGGCACGTGGCCGAACTCCTCCTTCAGGCGCCGGTTCGACAGCACCGGGCGGTGCTGGAGGAAGGCCACCTGCTCGGGGCCCACCGGACGGCCGCGCCAGCGCTGCACCCGCAACCCGGCCCGGACCAGCCACACCGGCAGCCGCAGCAGCGGCTTGCCGAGCCGGGCGGCGATCTCGGCGACGGTGAGCGCCCCGTCGCCGGCCAGGTTGAAGGTGCCGCTGCGCTCCTCGACGATGCCCCGCTCCAGCACGTCGAGCACGTCGTGGTCCCAGACGAGCACGAACGGCGAGCTGCTCCCGCGCAGCCCCAGCACCACCCGTCCGGTGAACAGGGCGGTGATCTGGTTGTCGGTGCCCGCCCCGAGCACGGTGCCCGGCCGCAGCACCAGCTGCCGCAGCTGCGGATGGTCGCGCCGGTACGCCGCCAGCAGCTCCTCGACCTGGCGCTTGTGGTCGGCGTAGGCGAACTCCGGGTTGCCGCGCAGCGGGTCGTCCTCGTCGATCCACGCCGGGTTGTCGGCGTGGTAGCCGTACGCCGCCCCCGAGCTGGTCACGACCAGGTGGCCCACGCCGGCGCGCACGCAGGCGGCCAGGACGTTGCGGGTGCCACCGACGTCGATGTCGAAGTCCCGGGCGCGGTCCGCCGAGGCCTGCAGCACCGAGGCGAGGTGGGCCACGTGGGTGATCCCCTCCTCGACCAGCAGGTCCCCCAGCGCGGGGTCCCGCACGTCGAGGTGGCGCAGCTCGAAGTCGACGTCGTCGCGGGTGCGCACGTCGACCCCGAGGACGTCGTACCCGGCGGCGGCGAGGCGGTTGCCGAGCTGGTGGCCCAGGTAGCCGGCCGCCCCGGTGACCAGGATCCTGCGTGCGGCACTCACCGGACCACCCCCGGCCGCGCGCTCACGAGCGGGTCGTCCTCGGGCAGGGGCCGGCGGGCGAAGACCTGGGCGAGCGCCAGCCCGGCCACCAGGTGCCAGACCCCCCAGAACGCCGTGATCAACAGCGCACCACCGGCATCGGGGAAGAAGTTGAAGGCCACCACGAGCCCGAGCCCGGAGTTCTGGATGCCGACCTCGAGGGTGACCGCGCGGCGGTCCGACACCGGTAGCCGGAGCAGGCGGGCCACCCCGGCCCCCAGCAGCAGGGCACCGGCGTTGTGGCCGAGGACCAACCAGAAGAAGGTGTGGAACTCCTCGACGAACAGGCCCACGTTGTTCGCGAAGGCCACCGCGACGAAGCCCAGGAAGACCAGCGTGGAGACCACCCGCAACGGCCGCTCCGTCCGGGCCGCCGCCCGCGGGAGGCGCGCCCCGGCGGCCATCCCCAGCAGCAGGGGCACCCCCAGCACCAGGCCGACCAGCACCAGCAGGTCCACGGTGTCGACGCTGATCTCGGTCAGGTAGTCGCGGGTGATCGGGTTGAGCCACCCGTAGAGGGCGAAGTTCAGCGGCATCAGCACCGCGGCGGCCAGGCTGGAGACCGCGGTCATGCTCACCGAGACCGCCACGTTGCCGCGGCCCAGCCAGGTCAGGATGTTGGAGAAGCTCCCCCCGGGGCACGAGGCGACCAGGATCATCCCCATCGCCAGCTCCGGGCCCACCTGAAGCAGCCAGGCGGCCAGGGCGGTGGCCGCCGGTAGCAGCAGGAACTGGGCGAGGAGGCCGGCCACCGGGGCGACCGGGCGCTGCGCGATCCGGCGGAAGTCCTCGACCCGCAGGGTCATCGAGACCCCGAACATCATCGCGGCGATGAGGGCGTTGAGGACCAGCAGGCTGGAGGCGTCGAACTCGATCACCGGGTGGACTCCCGGGCTGCCCGCTCCGGCGACGGGCCGTCCGACGTCGGTGCCGGGGCCAGCTCCGGCGCCAGCGACTCCAGGTGCCCGGCGAGCTCGGCCAGGTAGGCCTCCTTGTTGACGTAGTAGGCCATCCGGGCCAGCTCGAGGTAGTCGTAGCCGCCGTCGACGCGCTCGGTGGCCCGCTCCCGCCGGAGCCGGTCGAAGTATCCCGCGGCCGCGGTCCCGGCCTCCCGGTGCCGCAGGTAGCCCGCGGCCAGTCGCGCCTGCTGGTTGCGGCCCTCCCAGCCCAGGCCGGTGGCCTCGATCATCCCCATCACGAGCAGCCCGTCCAGGTGCGGGTGGAAGACGTTGAGGTAGAGCTGCGGCGCCATCGCCGCCTCGGGCCAGTTCAGCAGTGAGCGGTCCAGGAAGGGGTAGTCCAGCTGGTACCCGGTCGCCAGCAGCACCAGGTCGTAGTCGCCGTGGGTGCCGTCGGTGAAGTGGACCGTGGACCCCTCGGCGTCGGCGACGTCGGGCCGCGGCCGGATGTCGCCGTGGCCCAGGTGGTGCAGCACCAGGGAGTTCACCACCGGGTGGGACTCGTACATCCGGTGGTCGGGGTCGGGCAGGCCGTAGTCGCTGGGCCGGCCGACCACCGCGCGCACCAGCCCGGCGTCGAGGCGCTGCTTCACCAGGCGCGGCAACCGCACCTTCCCGCCGAAGGTGTCGATGGGGCGACCGGCGAGGAACTTGGGCAGGAAGTGGTAGCCGCGGCGCACGCTCAGGTCGACCGAGCGAGCCCGGTGCACCGCGTCGACGGCGATGTCGGCGCCGGAGTTCCCGCACCCGACCACGAGCACCCGCCGGTCCTCGAACAGCTCCGGGCTGCGGTACGACGCCGCGTGGCGCACCTCGCCGGTGAAGGCACCGGGGAGCTCCGGGCGGTTCGGGGTGTGCAGGGTGCCGTTGGCCACCAGCACCCCGTCGAAGGTGCGGGTCTCGGTCCCCCCGGCATGCTCGGTCACCACCCGCCACCGGTCGCCGACGGGGGCCACCTGCACCACCCGGGTGCCGAACTCGTAGTGGCGCCGCAGGTCGAAGTGGTCGGCGTAGTCGGAGAGGTAGCTGCGGACCTCGGTGTGGTGGGGATAGGCGGCGACCCGGTCGGCCATCGGGAACTCGACGAACTCGGTCATCCGCTTCGACGAGATCAGGTGGGCACTCTCGTACATCGTGCTGTGCGGGTTGTCGATGTCCCACAGGCCCCCGACGTCGGAGTGCAGCTCGAACCCGGTGAAGGGCAGCCCGGCCAGCTGCAGGTTGCGGGCGCAGGCGAGCCCCATCGGGCCGGCGCCGATGACGGCGTACATTCGGCTCACCCTAGGGGGCCGACCGCCCCGGGACCCGGCGGTTCGGGACGAGACCGAGGACAATGGCGGACATGTCCTCACTGTCGGCCCCGGGCGTCACCGTCCACTACGCCCGGGCGCTGCTCCAGGCCGCCGAGGGCGCCGGGGTCGCGCTGTCCCCGACCCTGGTCGAGCGGGTGCGCCGCGCCGACCGGATCCCGCTGGCCTGGCAGGACGAGCTCTGGGAGGAGTGGTGCGCCCGCTCCGGGGACCGGCTGGCGGCCCTGCGCCTGGGGGCGCGGGTCCAGGTGGGGCACCTCGACAGCGCGGGGATGCTGCTGGTCACCTGCGCGACGCTGGGCGAGGCGCTGGAGGAGCTGGCGGCGTACGCACCACTGATCGGCGACGGGGCGTCGTTCTCCCTGCACCGCCCCTCGCGCGGGGACGGGGCGCCGGTGCACGTGCGGCTGGAGCAACGGTTCGCGGTCCGGGCGGTGGAGCGGACCGAGGCGGCCATGGCGACGCTGGTCCACCTGGCCCGCTGGGCGACCGGCGACCGGCTCCGCCCGCTCGAGGTCCGGTTCGCGCACGCCCCGCTGGCACCCGTCGAGGACTACCGCGAGGTCCTCGGGGTGCCGGAGGTGTCCTTCTCCGCCGACGTGGCCGCGCTGGTGCTGCCGGGCGAGACGCTGGCGCTGCCCATGGTGCAGGCGAACCAGGGCCTGCGCGACCACCTCCGCGAGCTCGCCGACCGCACCCTGGCGGGGCTGGGTGAGCAGGGCCTGGCGGTGCGGGTGCAGCAGGTGGTCCGCGAGCACCCGGACTGGCACCGCGAGCGGGTCGCCGAGCACCTCGCCCTCAGTGGTCGCCACCTCAACCGCCGGCTGGTCGAGGAGGGGCTGACGTTCAAGGCGGTGCGCGAGCGCACCCTCGAGGAGCTCGCGGTCCGGTGGCTGCGCCGCGGGGAGAGCGCCGCCGGGGTGGCCGCCCGCCTGGGCTACTCCGACGAGACCGCCTTCGCCCGCGCCTTCCGCCGCTGGCGGGGCACCACGCCGGGGAGGTTCCGTGCCGACGACGACCGGTCCCCGTCGTAGGCTCCCGGCGTGAGCGGACCGCAGCTGCCGTCGTGGCCGACCACGCCCCCCGCCGCAGGCGCGGTGGTGTTGCGGCGCTTCGACGAGGACGACGTCCCGATGGTGATCGACCTGGCCACCGACCCCTACGTCCCCCTCATCGGGAGCCTCCCGGCCCGCACCGACGCGGACGGGGCCCGGGCGTGGATCCACCGCCAGCTCGGCCGGTGGGACGAGGGGGCCGGCTTCTCCTTCGCCGTGGCCGAGGCCACCACCGGCCGCGCCGTGGGGGCGATCGGGCTCTGGCTGCGGGACCTCGCGGCCGGGCGCGCCACCTCGGGCTACAGCATCGCTCCCCGGGAGCGGGGCCACGGCTACGCGCGGGACGCGCTCGTCGCGGTCACGGCCTTCGCCCGGACGATCCCGGGGCTCGAGCGGATCGAGCTGCACGTCGAGCCGCGGAACGTCGCCTCCCTCCGCACCGCGGAGCGCGCGGGCTTCGCCCGCCGGGAGCTGCTGCGGCGGCACCAGGTGATCGGGGGCCGGCAGCGGGACGTGTGGCGCTACACCCTCGAGCTCGACTGACCGTCCGGGTCAGGAACGCACGGCCAGCGTCATCGGGCGCACGGCGGTGACGCCGGCCGCCCGCAGGGACGTGGCGGCCAGGGCCAGCGTCCACCCGGTGACGACCAGGTCGTCGACGAGCAGCACGTCGGTGGCCGGCGGGCCCTGGCGGTCCGGCGCCCACTGCCAGGCGAAGCGGCGGCGTACGGCGGCCACGCGCTGGGCGGAGTTGGCCTGCCCGGCCCCGGGCGGCACGTCGGGGTCGACGATCGTGAACCGGCCCACGACCGGCACCTGCAGGTGGCGGGACAGCCCGTCGGCCAGGTCGCGGGTGAGGGTGGGCCGCGTGGTCGACTCGACGAAGGCGATCGCCCCGACCGGCGGCCGCCAGTCGGCGAGGACCTCGACCACGGCCCGCACCAGCGGTTCGGGCACTCCGGTGTCCGCTCCCGTGTCCGCTCCGGTGCCGACCGGACCGCCCGGACCACCGGTCGGATCGACCGGGGCACGGAACAGCTCGCGGAGCCGCTGCCCGTGGCCCAGGTCGGTCAGCCGGGCGACGGCCCGGCCCTCCTCGGCGCCCTCCTTGATCTTGCCGCGCAGGTCCACCCCCAGGCGCTCCAGCCCGGTGGGCCACTGCTTGCGGGGCGCGATCGACACCCCCGGCCGGCCCAGGGCCTGCTCGGCCTGCTCGCGGGCCTGGTCCGACACCGTGGTGGGGAGCTCGAGACCACCGCAGTTGTCGCACCGACCGCACTCCTGCGCACCCGGGTCGTCGAGCTGGTCGCGCAGGAACCACATCCGACAGGCGTCGGTGGCCAGGTAGTCCAGCATCGCCTGCTGCTCGCGCTCCCGGGCCGCCGCGACCCGGGCGTAGCGCTCGGCGTCGTACTCCCACTCCCGGCCGGTGGCCTCCCACCCGCCGCGGACCCGGCGTACCGCCCCGTCGACGTCGAGGACCTTGAGCATGTTCTCCAGCCGGTTGCGGCCCAGGTCGACGTAGGTCTCGAGGGCGGCCGTGCTCAACGGGCCCTGCTCGGCGAGCGCCGCCAGCGTGTCGCGGACCTGCCGCTCGGCTGGGAAGGAGAGGGAGGCGAAGTAGGCCCAGATATCGCGGTCCTCCGGCGCCGGCAGGAGGACCACCGTGGCCTCGGCGCCCGGGGCCAGCCCGCGCCCCGCGCGGCCGACCTGCTGGTAGTAGGCGACCGGGCTGGACGGGGCGCCGAGGTTGACCACGAAGCCCAGCGTCGCGTCGAAGCCCATGCCCAGGGCGCTGGTCGCGACCAGGGCCTTGACCCGCCCGGTGGCCAGGTCCTCCTCCAGCTGGTGCCGCTCGGTCGGCTCGGTCTGGCCGGAGTACGCCGCCACGTCGTGCCCGCGGGAGCGGAGGTAGTCGGCGACCTCCTGGGTCGCGGCGACGGTGAGGCAGTAGATGATGCCCGACCCGGGCTGCTCGGCGAGGTGGTCGGCGAGCCAGGCCAGCCGCATCTCCGGCGTGTGGAGCCGGACCACCCCGAGCCGGAGCGACTCGCGGTCCAGCGAGCCGCGCAGCACCAGCACGTCGCCGTGGTCGGGACCCTCGTCGGGTCCATCGTCGGCGCCCTGGTCGGCCCCTCGTCCAACGCCCTGGTCGATGCTGCCCATCTGCTCGGCGACGTCGGTGGTCACCCGCTGGTTCGCCGTGGCCGTGGTGGCGAGCACCGGGATCCCCGGGCGCAGCCCGGACAGCAGGGTGCGGATCCGGCGGTAGTCGGGGCGGAAGTCGTGGCCCCAGTCGGAGATGCAGTGCGCCTCGTCGACGACCAGCAGGCCGGTGGTCGCGGCCAGCCGCGGCAGCACCTGGTCGCGAAAGGCGGGGTTGTTCAGCCGCTCGGGGCTGACCAGGAGCACGTCCACCGCACCGGCCTCGATGTCGGCGTGGATGCGCTCCCAGTCCTCGAGGTTCGTCGAGTTGATCGTCACCGCGTGGATGCCGGCCCGCTCGGCGGCGGCGATCTGGTTGCGCATCAGGGCCAGCAGCGGCGAGATGATCACCGTCGGTCCGGAACCGGCCGCGCGCAGCAGCGCCGTGGCGACGAAGTAGACCGCCGACTTGCCCCAGCCGGTGCGCTGCACCACCAGCGACCGGCGGTGGTCGACCGCCAGCGCCTCGATCGCGGCCCACTGGTCCTCGCGGAGGGTGGCGTCCTCGCGGCCGACGAGGGCGCGCAGGTGCCGCTCGGCGTCGCGGCGTACGGCGTCGCGGTCCCCGGTCGGGGCAGGGACAGGCGTCTCGGTCATGGGTCCTCGTCCGGCGACGGGGCCTCCGACCTCACGTGTAACGCGGGGTTATTGCCGCAGGAGAACCCCTGAGAGGGCTCTTGCACGGCCATAACCCCGCGTTACTCGAGGAAGGAGGAGGGCGGATCAGGCGACGGCGTTCCGCGCGGCGTCGTAGTCCGGCTCCTGGGTGATGTCCGGCACCAGCTCGGTGTGCACGACGTTGCGGTCGGGGTCGAGCACGACCACCGACCGGGCCAACAGCCCGGCCATCGGGCCGTCGGCCATCTCCACGCCGTAGTCTCGGCCGAAGCTGGACCGGAACGCCGAACCGACCTTGGCGTGCTCGATGCCCTCCGCGCCACAGAAGCGGGCCTGCGCGAACGGCAGGTCCTTGGACACGTTGACCACGGTCACGTGGTCAAGCTCCTT
>CAZRKV010000014.1:21308-22189 GCA_964600305.1 uncultured Nocardioides sp.
GAGGCTCGCGGCGAGCTCGTTGAACTTGCGCACGCTCGCGGCGCAGACGCCGGTGTCGATGCTCGGGAAGATGTTCAGGACCGTGTGGCCGCGGGTGTGCTCCGGGGTCAGCTCGGACAGGCCGCCGTCGACGAGGGTGAACGACGGGGCGGGCCCACCGGGGGCCGGGAGCTCACCGACGGTGTTGACGGGGTTGCCCTTCAATGCAGTAGTAGCCATGGGCCCCAACGTAACCGACGCGGCATGACCGGCCGGGCCGGCCGTCACCAGATCCGCACCCGCTCCCCCGGATCCAGCCACAACCCGTCCTCCGGCGCGGTGTCGAAGGCGGTGTGGAACTCGTCGAGGTTGCGCACCACGTTGGCGCGGAACTCCGGCGGGCTGTGCGGGTCGATGGTGAGGAACTGCTGGTCCAGCTCCCGGCGCCGCTTGGTGCGCCACACGTAGGCCCAGTTCATGAACAACCTCTGGGTGCCGGTGAGCCCCTCTCGCTCGGGGACCGGCTGCTCCCCGAGCGAGATCAGGTACGCCTTGTGGGCGATGGTGATGCCGCCGAGGTCACCGATGTTCTCGCCCACCGTGAGCGACCCGTTGACCCGCTCGCCGGGGAGGTTGCGGGGCTCCAGGCCGTCGTACTGGTCCACCAGGGACTTCGACTTCACCTCGAAGGCGGCCCTGTCCTCCGGTGTCCACCAGTCGTTGAGGTTCCCCGCCCCGTCGTACTGGGCGCCCTGGTCGTCGAAGCCGTGTCCGATCTCGTGGCCGATCACGGCCCCGATGCCGCCGTAGTTCTCCGCCGCATCGGAGTCGGGGGAGAATAACGGCTTATGCAGGATGCCGGCGGGGAATCAGATCTCGTTGGTGCCGTGGTTGTAGTAGGC
>CAZRKV010000015.1:0-20291 GCA_964600305.1 uncultured Nocardioides sp.
GGGACCTGCTGAGCCTGGACTTCGCGGTGAGCGTGGACGGATGGGTCAGCGACTCCGCGCTCTCCCTGGTGGTGGGTGAGCCCCGCGAGGAGGACCTGCGCCTGATCCGGACCACCGAGCGGGCCCTCGACGCGGCGATCGAGCAGGCCCGCCCCGGCCGCCACCTCGGCGACGTCTGCCGGGCGATCGGAGACGTCGCGCGGGAGGAAGGTCTCCCGATCAACCTGCAGTTCGGCGGCCACGGCGTGGGGCGGACCATGCACGGGGAGCCGCACGTCCCCAACGACGGCCTGCCCGGGCACGGCCCACGCCTCGAACCGGGCCTGGTGTTCGCGATCGAGCCGTGGTTCCTGCACACCACCGACGAGATCTGGACCGATCCGGACGGGTGGACGTTGCGCAGCGGGGACGGTTCGCGCGGGGCCCACTCCGAGCACACGGTGGCCGTCACGGACGGCGAGCCGCTCGTGCTCACCGCCCGTGACTGAGCGGGCTCACCCGAAACGGACCGGCATCTCCTTGACTCCGTTGATCCAGGAGCTGCGCAGCTTGCGGAGCGCGCCGACCTGCTCGATCCTCGGGTCCCGGTCGGCCAGGGCGTTGAAGATCAGGTCGACCTCGAGGCGGGCCAGGTTCGCGCCGATGCAGTAGTGGGCGCCGTGGCCCCCGAACGCCTGGTGCGGGTTCGGGTCGCGCATGATGTCGAAGGTGAACGGGTCCTCGAACACGTCCTCGTCGAAGTTGGCGCTGGCGTAGAGCAGCCCGACCCGCTGCCCCTTCTTCACCTCCACGTCCCCGACCCGGACGTCGTTGCGCGCGGTCCGCTGGAAGACCGTCACCGGGGTCGCCCACCGGATGATCTCGTCGACGGCGCTGCGCGGGCGCTCGGCCTTGTACAGCTCCCACTGCTCCGGGTTCTCCAGGAAGGCGTGCATGCCCCAGGTGATCGCGTTCCGGGTGGTCTCGTTGCCAGCGACCGCGAGGAGGATCACGAAGAAGCCGAACTCGTCGTCGGTGAGGCCGCGACCGTCGACGTCGGCGGTCACGAGCTTGGTGACGATGTCGTCCTGGGGGTTCTTGCGACGCTCGTCGGCCATCGCCATGGCGTAGCCGAGGATCTCCATGAAGGCGGTCATCTGGTCGCCCTCGACCTCGGGGTCGTCGTAGGACAGCATCTGGTTCGACCACTCGAAGAGCTTCCCGCGGTCGTCCTGGGGCACCCCGAGCAGCCCGGCGATCGCCTGCAGCGGCAGCTCGGCGGCCACGTCCTCGACGAAGTTCCCCCCGCCCTTGGCGATCGCGTCGTCCACGATCTTCCGGGCGCGCCCCTCGAGCTCGTCGTGGAGGGCGTTGATCGCCCGCGGGGTGAACGCGCGCGAGACGATCTTGCGCAGCTTGGTGTGCTCGGGGGCGTCGTGGTTGATCAGCAGGAATCCGGTCTGCTCGACCTCCTCGCGCGTCATCTCCTCCGCGAAGCGGATGATCACGCCGTTCTCGCGGGTCGAGAAGTTCGCCTGGTCCTTCGAGACCGCGCCGACGTCGGCGTGCCGACTGACCGCCCAGTAGCCCTCGTGGTCGGGGAACCCGGCCCGCGCGGCCTCGTCCTGCGCCACCCACGACACCGGGGCGGTACGCCGCATCTGGAGCATCTCGGCATGCGGCACCCGCTCGGCCATCGTGTCGGGGTCGGTCGGGTCGAAGCCGGTGAGGTCCACGTCGGCGGATGCTTCCACTGCAGTCACGGGGTCTCCCTAGTACTGGAACACGTTCTAGTGAACGAGATTACATACTCTCGGTAGGTTTGGGAAGGTCTCCCCGAGCGGGAGGCCCGTTTGCCCCTTGCGAGAACGTGTTCTACCTTGCGGTCATGGGCACTCCCGTCATCGTCGAAGCCGTCCGCACCCCCCTCGGCAAGCGCCGGGGCTGGCTCGCGGGCCTGCACCCGGCCCTCCTCCTCGGAGCGGCCCAGACCGAGGTCCTGGCGCGTGCCGGCGTGGACCCCGACCTGGTCGACCAGGTGGTCGGTGGCTGCGTCACGCAGGCCGGCGAGCAGTCCAACAACATGGTCCGCCGCGCCTGGATGCACGCCGGCCTCCCCAACCACACCGCCTCCACGGTGATCGACGCGCAGTGCTCCTCGGGGCAGCAGGCCACCCACCTGGTGGCCGCGATGATCGGTGCCGGGATGATCCGGGTCGGTGTGGCCTGCGGCGTCGAGTCGATGTCACGCATCCCGCTCGGGGCCAACGTCCCGCCCGGCACCGGCGACCCCCGCCCGGAGGACTGGGACATCGACCTGCCCAACCAGTTCGAGGGGGCCGACCGGATCGTCGCCGACCGCGGCTTCAGCCGGGAGGAGGTCGACCGGTTCGGGCTCTGGTCGCAGCAGAAGGCGCGCGCGGCCGCCGACGCCGGCCACTTCGACCGGGAGATCTTCACCGTGGAGGCCCCGGTCCTCGACGAGGAGGGGAAGCCGACCGGCGAGACCCGCAAGGTCGACGCCGACCAGGGCATCCGCGACACCTCGCTGGAGGCCCTGGCCGGGCTGGGGCCGGTCCTCGACGGCGGCGTCCACACCGCCGGCACCTCCTCCCAGATCTCCGACGGCGCCTCCGCGGTGCTCCTCATGGACTCGGACCTGGCGGTCTCCCTGGGTCTGCGCCCGCGGGCCCGGATCCTGTCCTCCTGCCTGGTGGGGGCCGATCCCTACTACCACCTGGACGGGCCCGTCCAGGCCACCGAGAAGCTGTTCGCCGACACCGGCCTGGGCATCGGCGACATCGACCTCTGCGAGGTCAACGAGGCCTTCGCCGGAGTCGTGATGTCCTGGGCGAAGGTGCACGACGTGCCCGAGGAGAAGATCAACGTCAACGGTGGGGCGATCGCCCTGGGCCACCCCGTGGGGTCGACCGGGACCCGCCTGCTGACCACCGCGCTGCACGAGCTGGAGCGCCGCGACGCGACCACCGCCCTGGTCTCCATGTGCGCCGGTGGCGCCCAGGCCTCGGGCACGATCATCGAGAGGCTCTGAGCCGTGCTGGCCTGGAGCCAGGAGCACCTGGCGGTCCGGGACGCGGTCCGCTCGTTCGTCGACCAGGAGGTCCGCCCCCTCCGGGACGACCTCGAGCACGGCGGCCTCCCGCCGTACGACCTGATCCGGAAGCTCTACGCGACGTTCGGGCTGGACACCATGGCGGCCGACGCCTTCGACGCCGCCGTCGAGCGCGACGAGGCGCGCGAGCGGGGCGAGGAGCCGCCCACGCGCGAGGACGACGGCGCGGGGCCCGATCCGGGGCTGCAGGTGATCCCCGCCATCGAGCTGGTGAAGGTGTCCATGGGCATCCCGGCCGCCATCGGGGTCTCCACCGGGCTGGCCGCCGGCACCATCAACAGCCTCGGGAGCACCGAGCAGCGCAAGCGGTGGGCGCGGGACCTGCTCACCTTCGACAAGGTCGGCGCGTGGGCGATCACCGAGCCCGACGCCGGCTCGGACGCCTTCGGCGGCATGCGTACGACGGTGCGGCCGGACGGCGACGACTTCCTGTTGTCGGGCCAGAAGACCTTCATCACCAACGGGCCGTACGCCGACACGATCGTCGTGTACGCCAAGCTCGACGACGGCTCCGGGATCGACCGTCGGGACCAGCCGGTGCTCACCTTCGTGCTCGACCGGGGCATGGAGGGCCTGGAGCAGTCCGCCCCGCTGCGGAAGATGGGGATGGCCTCCTCCCCGACGGGCCAGCTGTTCTTCGACCGCGTGCGGCTCGGCCGCGACCGGCTCCTCGAGGGCCGGTCCCGCGACGGGGACAGCGGCGCCGACGGGCGCGAGTCGGCCCGGCAGAACTTCGTCGTCGAGCGCGTCGGCATCGCCTCGCTCGCCCTCGGTGTCATCGAGGAGTGCCTGCGGCTGAGCGTCGACTACGCCCGGGAGCGGGAGCTGTGGGGCCAGCCGATCGGTGACCTCCAGCTGATCCAGCTCAAGCTGGCCGAGATGGAGGTCGCCCGGGTGAACGTGCAGGGCATGGTCTTCCGCGGCATCGCCGCCCGTCGTGGCGAGGTCGAGATGGACCTGGCCGAGGCCTCGGCGATCAAGCTCTACTCCTCCCGCGCCGCCACCGAGGTCGCGATGGAGGCGGTCCAGCTCTTCGGCGGGAACGGGTACATGGCCGAGTACCGGGTCGAACAGCTCGCCCGCGACGCCAAGTCGTTGATGATCTACGCCGGCTCCAACGAGGTGCAGGTGACCCACGTGGCCAAGCGGCTGCTGCGCCGCTGAGCCGGGCTACGTGGGGCGACGGGGCGCGGCGTCGACGTCCTCGCTGGTGCCCCCGCGGCGGGTCACCTCCGCCCGGGCGCGGTCGACACCACCGTGCTCGAGAGCGGCCACCGGGGACTCGCCCTCCCACACCGTCTCCCACGGCGCGTTCCACCCCGTGCTCCCCCGGTGCCGCACCCGGACCCGCATCGTCGCGCCGAGGTGCTCGATGGCGCCCGGGATGTTCCGCCGCTCCAGCGGCAGCGGCACCGGGAGCACGTGGGCGTCTCCGAGGGCGCCGTACCCCTCGACGTCGACGATCCAGCGGGCGCTGCGTCCCCGCAGCCGCCAGTGCTCGTCGGTGACCTCCGCCCGGACCGGTGAGACCACCGGGTCCCCCAGCCGCACCAGGCGTCCGTCCGGGAGGAGCAGCACGAGCGCGGTCACCGTGGTGCGCAACGGTCCGGCCCTGACCTGGCCCCCCGCGAAGGCGACGCACGCCTCCGGCGCCTCGAAGCCGTGGGCCTGCCCCCACCACCAGGCGTCGGGGAAGCCTCCCCTCCCCCAGTTCTTCTCGGCATAGACCTGCCACCCGTCGAGGCTCCAGGAGTCGTCCCCCACGACGACCCGTCCCCGGGCGCGGCCGCCGAGCAGCCACGGGTGCCAGTACTGGTTGAGCGAGGGCACGGTCTGGAAGACGCTCGACCCGCCCAGGCAGCGGCGCGGCCAGGGACGGCTGGCGTCGACCTCCGCCTCGATTCGGGCGTCCGGCCCGAGGTCCACCCGCAGCCGGTCGCGCGACCCCGCGAAGACCTCGCCGGCGCGCGCACCCAGGCCGTCCGGGTCCGCGGCGGCGGCGTCCGGGTGGGCGACGGTCCGCAGGAAGCCGTTCGTGGCCGCCAGGCCCACCGTGGCCCAGGCACCCCCCGGAGCCGCGTTGACCCCGTTCAGCGCGATCACGGCTCGTCGCCCGGCCGGGTCGGTGAACCGCCAGAAGTAACCCTCCATCGCGACCCCGTGCGCACGCCCCGGGTCGCCGTACGGGAGGTCGGCGCCGGTGCGCCGATAGGCGCGGTGGAGTGCGTCGGTGGCGCTCCTCGCTCGTCCCATGCCCGGATCGTGCCAGACGGGGCCGGCCGATGGGCCGGATCAGCTGCCGTACACCGGCTCCGGGGACGCTCCCTCCGCGAGCAGCTCCTCGACCACGGGCCCGAGCTCGTCGGTGCGCCAGCGTCGTCCGGCATCGCGGGACGCGCCGTGTCGCCACGCGTCCTCGAGCGTGAGCCTGCCGCCCTCGATCTCGAAGACCCGCCCGGTCACCGCGCCGGCCTCCTCCGAGGCCAGCCAGGCCACGACCGGAGAGTTGTCGGCGGGCTCGGGCAGCTGCACGTCGAAGTCCCCGCTGTCGGTCATCCGGGTGCGTGCCACCGGAGCGATCGCGTTCACGGTGACGCCGTACCGGCCCAGCTCGGCCGCGGCGACCAGCGTCATGCCGGCGATGCCCGCCTTGGCCGCGGAGTAGGTCGTCTGGCCGATCGATCCCTGCAGCCCGGCGCCGGAGGTGGTGTTGACGACCCGGGCGGCCCGTGGCCGGCCCTCCTTGGCCTCGGCCCGCCAGTAGGCACCGGCGTGGCGCAGGGGCGCGAAGTGTCCCTTGAGGTGCACCCGGATCACCGCGTCCCACTCCTCCTCGGTCGTGTTGACCAGCATCCGGTCCCGCACGAAGCCGGCGTTGTTGACCAGGATGTCCAGCCCGCCGAAGGTGTCGATCGCCTGGCGGACCATCGCCTCGGCCTGGGCGAAGTCCGCCACGTCGGCGCCGTTCGCGACCGCCTCGCCGCCGAGCCCACGGATCGCGCTGACCACCTCGTGCGCCGGGCTGTCGTCGGTCCCCTGCCCGTCCAGGGTGGCGCCGAGGTCGTTGACCACGACCTTCGCCCCCTGTCGTGCCAGCTCCAGGGCGTGCTCCCGCCCGATCCCGCGACCGGCTCCGGTCACGATCGCGACGCGTCCTTCGAGGATCCTGCTCATCGGTGCTCCTTCATGACTGGGGCTCCTCCACCACGTGGAGGAAGACAGGGGGTTCGCCACCGCCGTGGCACGCCACGCACGCGCCGGAGACGTAGGAGGCCAGGTCGCTGGCGAGGTAGGCCGCGAGCGTCCCCACCTCGTCGGGACGGGCCATCCGGCCCAGCGGGATGGTCTCCTCGATCCGGGCCACGGTCTCGTCGCTGCCGTAGTGGTCGTCGGTCAGCTCGGTGCGGCACAGGCCCACGTCGATGGCGTTCACGCGGACCTTCGGTGCCCACTCGACCGCCAGGGACCGGGTGAGCGAGTCCACGCCGGCCTTCGCGGCGCCGTACGCCGCGGTCCCGGGCGAGGGCCGCAGCGCCGAGACCGAGGAGATGTTCACGATCGCTCCCCCGGTCGCCTGTGCCTGCATCACCCGGTTCGCCGCCTGCGCCACCGCGAGCGGCCCGGCCAGGTTGAGGCCCAGGACCTTCTCGTGGAAGCGGGGCGAGGCGTCGGCCGCCAGGGCGTACGGCGCCCCGCCGGCATTGTTGACGGCGACGTCGAGCCGGCCGTGGCGGGCGACCACCTCGTCGACCGCCGCCTGCACCGACTCGGGGTCCCGGACGTCGCACCGGACGTGGCTGGTCCCCGGCTCGGGCGCGGCGATCTCCGAGCGGGCGCACGTGACGACCGCGGCGCCGGCCTCGACGAAGGTCCGGGTGATGCCCAGGCCGATCCCCTGGGTGCCGCCGGTGACCAGCACGACCTGCCCGGCGAGGTCGATGGTGAGTGGCATCGGGATCCCTTCGTCTTTCCGAACCAAGCAACTGCTAGGCTACCAAGCAAGCATTAGGTTCGGCCACCGGGTCGGGCCGCCCCGACCACGAGAGGGCTGCGATGGGCGTCTCCTCCCAGATCCGTGACGACGGGATCCGCGTGATCACCGTCGACCATCCCCCCGTCAACGCACTCCCGGTCCAGGGTTGGTTCGACCTCGCGGACGCCCTGGACGAGGCCGGCCGCGACCCGGCCACGCACGTCGTGGTGCTGCGGGCCGAGGGCCGGGGCTTCAACGCCGGGGTCGACATCAAGGAGATGCAGCGGACCGAGGGCTTCGACGCCCTCATCGGGGCCAACCGCGGGTGCTTCGCCGCCTTCCGCTCCGTCTACGAGTGCGCCGTGCCGGTCGTCGCCGCCGTGCAGGGCTACTGCGTCGGGGGCGGCGTCGGCCTCGTCGGCAACGCCGACTGCGTCGTGGCCAGCGACGACGCCTTCTTCGGGATCCCGGAGGTGGACCGCGGCGCCCTCGGGGCCGCCACGCACCTGGCCCGGATGGTCCCGCCCCACCTGATGCGCACCCTGTACTTCACCGGGCGGCACATCGCCGCCGCCGACCTGGTCCAGCACGGCAGCGTGCTGGAGGTCGTGCCCCGCGACCGTCTCGACGAGGCCGCCCTCACCGTCGCCGGTGAGATCGCGGCCAAGGACACCCGAGTGATCCGGATGGCCAAGGAGGCCATCAACGGCATCGACCCCGTCGACGTGAACCGCAGCTACCGGTTCGAGCAGGGCTTCACCATGGAGCTCAACCTCGCCGGCGTCAGCGACGAGCACCGCGACGCGTTCGCGGGCACCGACAAGGGGTCCCGACCCGACAAGGAGCAGGCATGAGGACGCCGGACAAGCTGATGGGCATCGAGGAGGTCGTGGGCTCCCTCGAGGACGGCATGACGATCGGCATCGGCGGGTGGGGCTCCCGCCGCAAGCCGATGGCCCTGGTGCGCGGCATCCTCCGCAGCCACCTGCGGGACCTCACCGTGGTCACCTTCGGCGGCCCGGACCTGGGGCTGCTGCTGCAGTCCGGCAAGGTCCGCCGGGCGGTCTACCCCTTCGCCACGCTGGACACCATCCCGCTCGAACCGCTCTTCGGGCGGGCCCGGCAGGAGGGCACGGCGGAGTTCCGGGAGTGGGACGAGGGCATGTTCGCCACGGGCCTGCGCGCCGCCGCCCACCGGGTGCCCTTCCTCCCGATGCGCGCGGGCCTGGGGTCCTCGGTGGTGGAGCACGACCCCACGCTGCGGACCGTGACCAGCCCCTACCCCGACGGCGAGGGTGAGCACGAGGACCTGCTCGCCGTCCCGGCGCTGGAGCTGGACGTGGCCCTGCTCCACATGAACCGCGCCGACGCCCACGGAAACGCCCAGTACCTCGGCCCGGACCCCTACTTCGACGACCTGTACGCGATGGCGGCCCGCCGCACCTACGTCTCCACCGAGCAGGTGGTCGACACCGCCGGCCTGACCGAGGACGCCCCGATCCAGAGCCTGCTGCTCAACCGGACCATGGTCACCGGGGTCGTGGAGACCCCCCACGGTGCCCACTTCACCACCTGCAGCCCGACGTACGAGCGGGACGAGAAGTTCCAGGCCGCCTACGTGGCCGCGGCCAAGGACCCCGACGCCTGGCCGGCGTTCGCCGAGCGCTTCCTGTCCGGGTCCGAGGAGGACTACCAGGCCGCCGTGCGGGCATTCGCCGAGGAGGAGAACTGATGGCCCCGACCGACTCGACCCCCGACGTCACCCGCGCCGAGGTCTGTGCCGCCGCGATCGCCGACTGCTTCGCCGAGGACGGTGAGATCGTCGGCAGCCCGATGGGGCTCCTGCCCAGCCTGGGCGCCCGACTGGCCAGGAACACCTCCAACCCCCTGCTCGTGCTCACCGACGGCGAGGCCCGGATCCTCCAGGGCACGCCCCCGCTCGGCGAGACCAGGGACGTGGTCGAGGGGTGGATGCCGTTCCGCACCGTCCTCGAGATGGTGGTCCCCCACGGCAAGCGGCACGTGATGATGGGAGCCACCCAGATCGACCGGGAGGGCAACCAGAACATCTCCGCCATCGGGCCCTGGGAACGCCCCAGGCGGCAGCTGTTGGGGGTGCGTGGCGGTCCCGGCAACACGGTGAACAACCGGACGTCGTACTGGGTCCCCAAGCACTCGCCGCGGGTGTTCGTGGACCAGGTCGACATCGTCTCCGGGGTGGGGCCGACCCGCGCGAAGGCGGCCGGCCGGGCGGCCTCGCGCTACCAGGACATCCACCGGGTGGTGTCCGACCTGGGGGTGTTCGACCTCGGCGGGCCGGGCGACACGATGCGCATCCGGTCGGTCCACCCGGGCGTCAGTGTCGCCGACGTGCAGGAGGCCTCCGGTTTCGAGCTGCACGTCGACGGGCCCGCGGACGACGTGCCGGTGACCCGGCTGCCCTCGGCCGGCGAGCTGATGCTGATCCGCGAAGTGCTGGACCCGCGGTCGCTGCGGGACCGCGAGGTGCCCCCGGCAGGTGCACGATGAGCACCGATCAGCTGCTGCGCACGCCCCTGACCGACCTCGTCGGGATCCGCCACCCCGTGGTGCAGACCGGCATGGGGTGGGTGGCCGGCCCCCGCCTGGTCAGCGGCACGGCGAACGCCGGCGGCCTGGGCATCCTGGCCAGCGCCACCATGAGCCACGCCGAGCTGGAGCGGGCCATCGTCGAGGTCCGGGAGCGCACCGACCAGCCGTTCGGGGTCAACCTCCGGGCCGATGCCGCGGACGCCCCGGAGCGCTGCGACCTGCTGATCCGCCACGGCGTCAAGGTCGCCTCGTTCGCGCTGGCTCCCAAGCCGGAGCTGATCGAGCGGCTCAAGGACCACGGCATCGTGGTGATGCCCTCCGTCGGTCTCCCCCGCCACGCCGAGAAGGTGGCTGCCTGGGGGGCGGACGCGGTGATGATCCAGGGCGGGGAGGGGGGTGGCCACACCGGGTCGGTCCCGACCACGCTGCTGCTACCCACGGTGCTCGACGCCGTCGACATCCCCGTCGTCGCGGCCGGCGGCTTCTACGACGGCCGGGGCCTCGCAGCGGCCCTGGGCTACGGCGCCGCGGGCGTGGGCATGGGCACCCGCTTCCTCCTCACCAGGGACAGTGCGGTCCCGGACGCGGTCAAGCAGCTCTACCTCTCCCACGACGTCAACGGCACGGTGGTGACCGACAAGGTCGACGGGATGCCGCACCGGATGCTGCGCACCGAGCTCGTCCGCCAGCTCGAGGAGCAGGGACCGGTGCGCCGCCTCGCCCCCACCCTCCGCCGCACCCTCGAGTTCAAGCGCGACACCGGCATGACCTGGCGCGAGCTGCTGCGTGACGGGCGCCAGATGCGCCGCAACCAGGGCCGCTCGCTGGGGCAGATGGCCCTGGCCGCGAACACCCCCATGATGCTCAGGGCCGGGCTGGTCGAGGGCGACACCGGGGCGGGCGTGCTCGCGGCCGGCCAGGTGGTCGGGGTGCTCGACGACCTGCCCAGCTGCGAGGAGCTGGTCGACCGGGTGGTCACCCGCGCGGCGGATGAGCTGCGTCGCGCCTCGGCGTACCTCGCGTGAGGGGCGCACCCCGGCCCAGTGCACGCACCCGGTGCACCGCTCGACCGACGAGCACCCGGGCCAGCTGGCGGGCCGTGAGCTCGTCCACCCTCGGGCCGCGGCCCGAGAGTCCTTCGGTGCGGCGACGCTGTCGAGCGGCCTCCTGCCGGGCCTGCTGCTCCCGGTTTCGCGCCAGGTCGAGGCCGGTGGCCAGCAGCTCGGCCGAGACCGGCGCCGGGATCGGCACCGGTCCCGCCACCTCGACGTCCGGCACCACCGCGGGCTCCCGACGCAGCGCCTCCACGTCGCCCCCGAGGTGCACACCGGCGCCCTCCAGGAAGTCGGCGCGGCCGGAGTCGATCTCGGCGATCCGGTCCCGGTAGCGCGCGGGGATGAGGATGGGCGGCTCGTCGGGGTGGCGTGGTCGACGCTGCAGGTGGCTGACGAGGTCGTCCCTGAGCCCCCGGTCGTACCACCGGGACGGCCACCCGCGATCGAGCGCCTCCCGGTCGAGGCGGCGGAGCACCTCGGCGCTGGGGAGGCCGATCGAGGTGTTCGCACCGCGGGGCAGATGGAGCGTGCCCTCCCGGAGCCCCAGCCGTCGCTCGAACCAGGTCGGCAGGAAGGCCCGGTCCCCGGGCGGTGGCACCAGGACCGTCAGCCTGTCCGGAGCCGCCGCCCGCCAGTTCGCCACGATCCGCTCCAGGTCGTGGGCCACCCAGAAGTCCCGGTGGTCCCGATCGTCACTCGACTCGTCGAGGACCGAGTCGAGCCAATCGGTGAAGGAGGCGATCCGACGACGACCGTGGACCCGCTGCTGCCACTGGCTCGGCAGCAGCCCGTCCAGCGGGCGGACGACCAGGACGACGTGCACCGACTCGCCGCCGAGCGCCGAGACCGCTTCGGACGCCCGCTCCGGATCGGCCCGCGAGAAGGTCTCGCTACTGATGCACACCCGCTGGTCACCGGCGCCGCGGACCTCAGCCACCAGCGCGTCCCAGTGGCCCTGACGCTCCCGATGGCTCACCAGCTCACCGCTGGCCAGCTTCGGCCGGCTCCCCGGCCCGGCGTAGTGGACACCCTGCAGCGCCAGGGACTCCCGGTTGCGGTGGCAAGCGACCTGGATCGTCGTCGTACCGGTCTTGCGGAGCCCGATGTGCAACAACCGCGCTCCGGGCGGGAGCGCCTCCTCGGCGTCGATCTCGATCAGTCCTTCCGTCCGCTCCTGTGCTCGCACACGGTACGCCGCCGCGGCCCGCGGCCCGGGCCCGGGCGGTCGGCGCTCGGACGGGTGCCTAGGGTGGGCGGGTGCACGCCTACCAGGAGGACTTCGTCCGGGCCTGCCTCGCCGCAGGCGCGCTGAAGTTCGGCGAGTTCACGCTCAAGTCGGGCCGCAGGTCGCCGTACTTCTTCAACGCCGGCCTGTTCGACACCGGGGCCCACCTCGCCCACCTCGGCCGCGCCTACGCCGCAGCGATCGCCACCAGCGGGATCGGGTACGACGTGCTGCTGGGCCCGGCGTACAAGGGCATCCCGATCGTGGCCGCCACCAGCGTGCAGCTGGCCGAGCAACACGGCCACGACGCGCCCTGGGCCTTCAACCGCAAGGAGGCCAAGGACCACGGCGAGGGCGGGACCTTCGTGGGCGCGCCCGTCGAGGGGCGCGTGCTCGTGGTGGACGACGTGATCACCGCCGGCACCGCGATCCGTGAGGTGGCGGCGCTCGTGGAGGAGGCGGGGGCCACGCTGGCGGGCATCGTCGTCGCCCTGGACCGCCGGGAGCGCGGCCCGGGTGGGCGCTCCGCGGTGGACGAGGTCGCCCGCGAGTTCGGCGTCCCCGTGCACCCGATCATCACCCTCGACCACGTGGTGGACCACCTCGAGGCCACCGGGGCCGGAGCCGAGCACCTCGCGGCGCTGCGCGCCTACCGCGCGGACTACGGCGTGGCCTGATCCCGGGGTCAGAGCCGTTCGATCTCAGAGCCGTTCGATGATCGTCACGTTGGCCTGCCCGCCGCCCTCGCACATCGTCTGCAGGCCGTAGCGACCACCGGTGCGCTCCAGCTCGTGCAGCAGCGTGGTCAGCAGCCGCGTGCCGGTCGCCCCGATCGGGTGCCCCAACGCGATCGCTCCGCCGTTGACGTTCACCCGCTCGTGGGGCGCCCCCGTCTCGGCCATCCAGGCGAGCACCACGGAGGCGAAGGCCTCGTTGCACTCGAAGAGGTCGATGTCGTCGACCGACAGGCCGGTGCGCTCCAGCGCGTGCCGGGTCGCACGGATCGGACCGGTCAGCATCCACACCGGATCGTCCCCCCGCACGGAGAGGTGGTGGATGCGCGCCCGGGGGGTGAGGCCGTGCTCGGCGACCGCTCGCTCCGAGGCCACCAGCACCGCGGAGGAGGCGTCGCTGATCTGCGAGGCGACCGCGGCGGTGATCCGCCCGCCCGGGGCGAGCGGCTCCAGCCCGGACATCTTCTCCAGGGAGGTGTCCCGCGGGCACTCGTCGACGGCGAAGTCGCCCACCGGGGCGACCTCGCGGTCGAACCGCCCCTCGGCGATCGCCTGCCGCGCCCGGGTGTGGGACGCGAGTGCGAACTCCTCCATCTGCTCCCGGGACAGCCCCCACTTCTCGGCGATCATCTCCGCGGAGCGGAACTGGGAGACCTCGACGTCGCCGTACCGCTCGACCCACCCGGGTGACTCGGCGAACGGAGTGGTGAAGCCGTACTGGTCGCCGACCAGCATCGCCGCCGAGATCGGGATCGCGCTCATGTTCTGCAACCCACCGGCCACCACGAGGTCCTGGGTGCCCGACATCACCCCCTGGGCGGCGAAGTGCACCGCCTGCTGGGAGGAGCCGCACTGCCGGTCGATGGTGACCCCGGGCACGTGGTCGGGGTAGCCAGCCACCAACCAGGCGGTCCGGGCGACGTCGCCGGCCTGGGAGCCGATGGTGTCGGTGCAGCCCATGATCACGTCGTCGACGGCCCCGGGGTCGATCCCGGTGCGCTCGACGAGGGCGGTGATGCTGTGCGCCCCGAGGTCCGCGGAGTGCACCTCCGCGAGGGAGCCGCGGCGCTTGCCCACGGGGGTCCGGACGGCGTCGACGAGATAGGCCTCAGGCATGGAGCGCCCCTTCACTGGTGGATGCTGTCGTTGCTGATGCCATCGAGCAGGATGGCGAGGTACTGGTCCGCGAGCGTCTCGTGGGTGAGCCGGCCACCGGGGCGGTACCAGCGCACGGCGACCCACACGGTGTCGCGGATGAAGCGGTAGATCACGGCCAGGTCCAGGTCCGAGCGCAGCTCCCCCGCCTCGGCGCCCTCGGTGAGCAGGGCGAGCCAGATCTCGCGGAACCGGCGGTTGCGGTCGGCGAGGTAGGAGAAGCGCTCGTACGCGGCCAGGTGGTCGGCCTCGTTCTGGAAGACCGCGACCGCGTGGCGGTGCCGCTCGATCGCCTCGAAGGAGAGGCGTACGGCGTCCTCCAGCTTCTCGCGTGCCGGCCGGTCCGAGGCCAGGATCTCCTCGTAGCGCCCGAACAGCTCGGCCTGGAAGCCCGAGAGGATCTCGTCGACCATCGACTCCTTGGAGTCGAAGTGGTGGTAGAGGCTGCCCGACAGGATGCCCGCGGCGTCGGCGATGTCGCGGACGGTGGTGTTCTTGAACCCCTTCTCGGCGAACAGGCGCGCGGCGATCCGCAGCAGCTCCTCCCGCCGGCTGCCGGCGCCGGCAGTGTTGCCGGTGCCGGCTGGGCCCTCGCTGCTGGTCCCGGCCATCTCAGGCTCGCTGGCTGCTCACGGAGAGCACTTCTCCGGTGAGGTAGGTCGAGTAGTCACTGGCCAGGAACACCATCGCGTTGGCCACCTCCCACGGCTCGGCGGCACGCCCGAACGCCTCGCGCTGCTTCAGCTCCGCGAGCAGCTCGTCACTGGTCACCTTCGCGAGGAACGGATGCATCGCCAGGCTCGGAGCCACCGCGTTGACCCGGATGCCGTGCGGTGCGAGGTCGAGCGCCGAGCAGCGGGTCAGCGCCATCACCCCGGCCTTCGCGGCGGCATAGTGGGCCTGCCCCTCCTGGGCCCGCCACCCGACCACCGACGCGTTGTTGACGATCACGCCCCTCGTCCCCGCGGCGGTCATCCGGCCGCCGGCCGCACGCACGCACCGGAAGGTCCCGGTCAGCGAGATGTCGATGACCCGGCTCCACTGCTCGTCGGTCATCTCCAGCACGTTCACCTCGCCGCCCAGCCCGGCGTTGTTGACCATCACGTCCACCCCGCCGAGCTCATCGGCAACGTCGAGCAGCGCCTGCACCTGGGCCTCGTCCGTGACGTCGCAGGCCTGCGAGCGGACCCGGTCCGCGCCGTACTCCCCCGCGAGCTCCTCGTGCGCCTCGGCGAGGCGGCGCTCGTGGGTGTCGCTGACGACGACCCCACGGGCGCCCTCCTCCAGCACCCGGCGGACGACGGCGGCGCCGATCCCGGCGCCGGCGGCGGCGGTGACCACCGCGACCCGGTCGGAGAGCAGGCCGTGGCCCGGTACGTACGCGGGGGTGGGTTGTTCGGGTCGGTGGACGGTCATGGGCGTGCCTCCCTGGGAAGCCCCAGCACTCGTTCGCTGAGGATGTTTCGCTGGACCTCGTCGGACCCGCCGTAGATCGTGTCGGCGCGGCTGAAGAGGAACAGGCGCTGCCACTGGTCGAGCTCGTACGGTGGCGCCGCGGTGAGCGAGCCGGCGCCGGCGACCTCCATGGCCAGCTCCCCCAACCGGCGGTGCCAGCCCGCCCAGACCAGCTTCGCGATGGAGGCGGCACCCCCACCGGCCGCGGAGTCCGCCCCGTGCTCGACCGTCGACAGGCCCCGCAGCACGTTGTGCCGCATCACCTCGAGCCCGACCCTGGCCTGGGCCAGGCGGTCTCGGACCACGGGATCGTCGATCGCGCCGTTGCGCCGCGCCAGCGCGACGACGCCGGCGAGCTCGCGGGCGAAGCCGACCTGCTGGCCGACCGTGGACACCCCGCGCTCGAAGCCGAGCAGGCCCATCGCCACCCCCCAGCCCTGGCCCGGCTCGCCGACCACCAGGTCGGCGTCGGTGCGGGCGCCGGAGAAGAAGACCTCGTTGAACTCCGAGCCACCGGTGTTCTGCTCGATCGGGCGGACCTCGACGCCCTCCTGGTCCAGCGGTACCAGCAGGAACGAGAGGCCGTGGTGGCGTCGGGAGCCCGGCTCGCTGCGCGCGAGGACGAAGATCCAGTCGGAGACGTGGGCGAGCGAGGTCCAGACCTTCTGCCCGTCGAGCACCCACTCCCCGCCCTCCAGGCGGGCGCGGGTGGACACGGCGGCCAGGTCCGAGCCGGCTCCGGGCTCGGAGTAGCCCTGGCACCACAGCTCCTCGACGGCGACGATCCGGGGCAGGAAGCGCTCCTGCTGGGCCGGCGTGCCGAAGGCGATCAGGGTCGGGCCGAGCAGTTCCTCCCCCAGGTGGTTCACCCGGGCCGGCGCGTCCGCGCGGGCGTACTCCTCGTGGAAGATCACCTGCTGGAAGAGGCTGAGGCCGCGGCCGCCGTGCTCCTCCGGCCACCCGAGTGCGGTCCAGCCGTGGCGCGCGAGGTGGCGGTTCCACGCCAGCCGCTCCTCGTGGGCCTCGTGGTCCCGGCCCGGTCCGCCCAGGCCGCGCAGCCCCGCGAAGTCCCCGGTGAGGTGCTCCTCCAACCAGTCACGCACCTCGGCGCGGAACGCCTCGTCGGCGGCGGAGTGGGTCAGGTCCATGGCTACTCGCTCGGGGTTCGGTGGGTGGGGCGGCGGGGTGCGGCCCCGACGTCGCCTAGAGTACCGTAGCAAGCACTTGCTTGGTTGAGGAGGAGCCGATGACCGATGCCGACCGCCCCCCGGTCCCGCAGACCCTGCCGGCCGTGCTCCGCGCCGCGGCCGACCACCACGGCACCCGCCCCGCCGTCGTCGACGATGGCGTCACCCTGACCCACGCCGAGCTCCTCGACCAGGTGCGCGAGGTGGCACGGGCGTACGTCGCCCTCGGACTCGGTCCGGGCGACCGGGTGGCGGTCTGGGCCCCCAACAGCTGGGAGTGGGAGGTGGCGGCGCTCGCCGCCACCTGGGCCGGGGGCACCCTGGTGCCGCTCAACACGCGCTACCGCGGGCCCGAGGTCGTGGACGTCCTCGCCCGCACCGACGCCCGCCTGCTGGTGGTCGCCGACGGGTTCCTCGATCGGGACCAGGTCGAGGAGCTGCGCCGTGCCGCCGAGGAGTCCGCCGGGGAGGCGGTCTCCGGGGGCGCGCCCGACGACGTCGTCCCCGGGCTGCCGGCGCTGCGGGCCGTCGTACGTCTCGGTGAGGGCGACCTCGCCGGGACCGTGCCGTGGCACGAGCTCGCCGCGCGGGCCGGGGAGGTGGACGCGGCGACCGTCGACGCCCGCGCCGACGCCGTCTCCCCCGACGAGGTCGCCGACATCCTGTTCACCTCCGGAACGACCGGACGCTCCAAGGGCGTGCTGACCGCCCACCGGCAGACGATCGCCGCGGCCGACGTGTGGGCGCGCACCGGTCGGGTGGACGCCGACGACCGCTACCTGGTCGTGAACCCGTTCTTCCACTCCTTCGGCTACAAGGCCGGGATCGTGGTCTGCCTGCTCACCGGGGCCACGCTGCTGCCCCAGGCCACGTTCGACGCCGCCCGCACCCTGCGCCTGATCGAGGAGGAACGGGTCACCGTGCTCCCCGGGGCCCCGGCGATCTACCACTCGCTGTTCGAGGATCCCGGCTTCGCCGGGACCGATCTCTCCTCCCTGCGCCTGGTCGTCACCGGCGCCGCCTCCGTCCCGGTGCGGCTGATCGAGCGGCTGCAGTCCGAGATGACCGTCGAGACGGTGCTCACCGCGTTCGGCATGACCGAGTGCGTCACCGCCACCATGGCTCGGCCCGGGGACCCCGACGAGCTCGTCGCCAGCACCTGTGGACCGGCCGTGGCCGACCTGGAGCTGCGGATCGTCGACCCCGACACCGGCGTGGAACAAAGCCCCGGCGAGGAGGGCGAGGTCCAGCTGCGGGGACCGATGGTGATGCTCGGCTACCTCGACGACCCGGAGGCCACGGCCGAGGCCATCGACGCCGACGGGTGGCTGCACACCGGAGATGTCGGGACGGTGGACGAGCACGGTTACCTGGCCATCACCGACCGGCTCAAGGACATGTACATCTGCGGGGGATTCAACGTCTACCCCGCCGAGGTGGAGCAGGCACTGGCCCGGCTGGAGGGAGTCGTGGAGTCCGCCGTGGTCGGCGTACCCGACCCCCGGATGGGCGAGGTCGGCCGTGCCTACGTCGTGCGCCAGGAGGGGTCGGCGGTGACCGAGCAGGACGTGATCGCCTTCGCCCGCGAGCGGATGGCCAACTTCAAGGTCCCCCGCGAGGTGGTCCTCGTCGACAGCCTGCCGCGCAACCTGGCCGGCAAGGTGCTCAAGCACACCCTGCGAGAGGGTCGCGGCGCGACCACCTCGGGACCCGGAGGGAAATGATGGACCTGGACCTGACCGAGACCCAGCGCGCCTTCCGTGCCGAGGCGCGCGCGTGGCTGCACGAGAACGTGCCCGCGGAGCCACTGCCCTCCATGGACACCGCGGAGGGGTTCGCGGCCCACCAGGCGTGGGAGGCCCGGCTCGCCGAAGCCCGGTGGTCGGTCGTCTCCTGGCCCGAGGAGTACCACGGCCGCGACGCCTCCCTCGTGGAGTGGGTGCTCTTCGAGGAGGAGTACTACCGCGCGGGTGCCCCGGGGCGGGTGTCCCAGAACGGGATCTTCCTGCTGGCGCCCATCATCTTCGGCCACGGGACACCGGAGCAGCAGGACCGGTTCCTGCCGTCGATGGCCACCGGCGAGCGGGTGTGGGCCCAGGCCTGGTCGGAACCCGAGGCCGGCTCGGACCTGGCCTCGCTGGCCTCCACGGCCACCCGGGACGACCAGCGCGGGGGCTGGGTCCTGAACGGTCAGAAGACGTGGTCGTCCAGGGCGGCGTTCGCCCACTGGGGCTTCGGCCTGTTCCGGTCGCACCCGGAGGCCTCCCGGCACGCCGGCCTCACCTACTTCCTGTTCCCGCTCGACGCCGAGGGCCTCACCGTGCGCCCCATCCCCCAGCTCGACGGCGAGCCCGGCTTCGCCGAGCTGTTCTTCGCCGACGTGTTCGTCCCCGACTCCGACGTGCTCGGTGAGCCGGGGGACGGCTGGCGCGTGGCGATGAGCACCGCCGGCAACGAGCGGGGACTCTCGCTGCGCTCCCCCGGCCGGTTCTGCGCCGCAGCGGATCGGCTGGTCGACCTGTGGCGCGAGCGCGGGGACGACGTACCCGACGCCGCGGGTGGCGTGGTCGACGCGTGGATCCGGGCGGAGGCCTACCGCCTCTACACCTGGGGGACGGTCTCGCGGCTGGCCGGCGGGGGCGAGATGGGGCCGGCGGGCTCGGTCAACAAGGTGTTCTGGTCCGAGCTCGACGTCGCGCTCCACGAGACCGCGCTCGACCTGCTGGGGCCCGACGCCGAGCTGGAGTCGCCCTGGAGCGACGGCTACCTGTTCTCGTTGTCGGGGCCCATCTACGCGGGCACGAACGAGATCCAGCGCAACATCGTGGCGGAGCGCATCCTGGGGCTGCCCCGCGAGCCGAAGGGCTCGCCTCGACACCGCGAGCCGAAGGGCTCGCCTCGACACCGCGAGCCGAAGGGCTCGCCTCGACCCCGCGAGCCGAAGGGAGAGCGCGCGTGAGGTTCACCCCGACCGACGAGCAGCGTGCTTTCACTGGTGCGCTCGATGCCCTCCTGGCAGGCGCCGACGCGCCGGGGGCGGCCCGTGCCTGGTCCGAGGGAGATACGGCGCCCGGGCTGGCCCTGTGGCGGCGCCTGGCCGAGCAGGGAGTGCACGCCCTCGCCGTGCCCGAGGAGTCCGGTGGCCTCGGGGCCGGGCCCGTGGACCTGGTCCTGGCCCTCGAGGTGGTCGGCCGCCACGCCCTGCCCGGCCCCTGGGTGGAGTCGGTGGCGTTCCTGCCGGCCCTGCTCGGGCCGGGGAAGGAGCTGGCTGCCCTGGCCGAGGGGGCCGTCGGGACGGCCGCCGCACCCCCTCTCGCCCCCCGGGCCGTGGACGCCGACGTCGCCGACCAGGTCTGGGTGCTCGCCGACGAGGGGGTACGCCGCGCGCGCCCCGGCTCGGCCCACCGGTCCGTGGACGCCGCGCGGCGCCTCGTCGACGTGACCGGCGAGGGCGAGCCGACGCCGGTCCCCGACGCCGGACGGGCCCTCGACCTGGCGGTGCTGGCCTCGGCCGCCCAGCTGCTCGGGCTCGGGGAACGGTTGCTCGACGACACCGTCGCCTACGTCAAGCAGCGCCGTCAGTTCGGGCGCGAGATCGGGTCCTACCAGGCCCTGAAGCACCGCCTCGCCGACGTGCGGATCACCCTGGACTTCGCTGCGCCACTCGTGCACGGGGCGGCCGTCACGTTCGACTCCGGTCCCGCGGCCGGCGACCGGCCTGAGGACCGGGGCCGCGCCGTCTCCGCCGCCCGAATCGCCGCCGGGGACGCGGCGTACCTCGCCACCCGGGCCGCCCTGCAGCTGCACGGAGCCATCGGCTACAC
>CAZRKV010000016.1:0-19999 GCA_964600305.1 uncultured Nocardioides sp.
GAAGGAGGCGGGGGTGCCGACCGTCACCCTTCCGGGAGCCGCGGTGTGGCACATCCCCTGGACGGACAAGAACGACGCCGTGGACTGGCAGGCCTACTTCCACCACCGCAACCGGACGATCGCGGCGCTGCTGCACTCGGTCTACCCCCGCGGGGGACGGATGATCCGGGAGAGCCTGAACCACCAGATCGCGCACCTGGTCTCGATGCAGTACTCCACCGCCGAGCTGCGGCTGCAGGCGATGGAGGACGTGCTCGCCGGCCCGTACGAGCTGCACCGGATGCTGCCGGACCGCCTGGCCGAGATCAACGCCCTCCGCAAGCAGTTCGCCGACGCGCAGCTGGAGACCCATCCCGACGCGTTCCCCGCCGTACGCCGCCACAAGCCGCCCCGCAAGGGTCGGGACGCGACGGAGATCCCCGGCCGGGTCGCGCAGCTGGTCACCGCCGGACTGGCACCGCTGCGGCAGCTGAAGCCGCCGCGCCCGATCTCGCGGGAGCACCCCGAGGTGGAGATCCGGGCGACAGACGCCAAGTGGTACCGCCTGGCCAGGTACGACTCGGCGCTGGTGTCGATGAACGACGGCGCCTCCACGGCCTACTACCAGCGCGACACCGAGCTCTACCGCGACCTGATGCGGCGCACGCTCGAGATCCACGAGCGCTACCTCCGGGAGTGGCCACGCCTGGCCCGGGAGTACCGGGAGGCGCTGGGCCAGATCACCTCCCCGGAGGCCTGGGAGCGCACCCTCGAGCCGTGGATGGGGCAGGACGCCCCGGCCAGGGACGGCGA
Organism: uncultured Nocardioides sp.; assembly: GCA_964600305.1. Taxonomy (GTDB): domain Bacteria; phylum Actinomycetota; class Actinomycetes; order Propionibacteriales; family Nocardioidaceae; genus Nocardioides. The sequence continues at coordinate 793 of CAZRKV010000016.1, forward strand.
TGGCTGAGGGGACCGCCACGGCCGGGGACGAGCGGCCCCGGCGGCAGGTGGACGCGCCCCTGGTGGAGCCGTGGGCCAACACCGGGCTGCTCGAGGTGTTCCGGCGCCGGTACCTGCTCCGGCTGCTGGTGCGCCGGGAGATCGCGGCGCGCTACCAGGGCTCCTTCCTGGGGATCATCTGGAGCTACATCAACCCGCTGACCCAGTTCTTCATGTTCTACGTGGTCATCGGCGTGATCATCGACCTCCGGGACGTCGAGCAGTTCGGTGTGCACATGTTCGCCGGCCTGGTGGTGGTGGTCTTCTTCACCGAGACGTTCAACGCCGGCACCCGCTCCATTCGGCGGAACAAGGCGCTGGTGTCGAAGATGGCGGTCCCTCGGGAGATGTTCCCCGTGGCCTCGATGATGGTCTCGGGCTTCCACATGGGCCCGTCCCTGGTCATCCTGACCACGGCCTGCCTCATCCTCGGCTGGACCCCGGACCTGGTGGGCCTGGGTGCGTTGCTGCTGGCGGTGGTGCTGATGATGGTGCTCGGCACCGGGTTGGCGCTGATGTTCAGCGTCGCCAACGTCTACTTCCAGGACATCGGCAACGCGATCAACGTGCTGACCAACTTCGTGCGCTTCAGCGTGCCGATGATCTACCCGTTCACCATGGTCGAGCAGCGGTTCGGGGAGGGGAGCGCCGAGTACTACCTGATGAACCCGCTCGCCCAGGCCGTGTTGCTGATGCAACGGACCTTCTGGGTCGGCACCACCGAGGACCCGGAGGCGACCGCGGCCTCGCACCTGCCCGACCACCTGTTCACCCGTGGCTTCATCATGCTGGCGGTCGCCCTCGTGGTGCTCGCCCTGGGCCAGTGGGTCTTCAGCCGACTGCAGAACAAGATCCCGGAGCACCTGTGAAGGGGCACCCGTGAGCGAGTCCATCGTCATCGACCACGTGTCGAAGCGGTTCACCCTGCGCTACCACCGCACCTTCAAGCAGATGACGGTGGCCCGCCTCCGCGGGCAGGACGTGGCCAACACCTTCTGGGCCCTCGATGACGTGTCCTTCACCGTCGACCAGGGGGAGTCCATCGGCCTGATGGGCCTGAACGGGTCCGGCAAGAGCACGCTGCTGAAGCTGGTCAACGGGGTGATGCGGCCCGACCGGGGCACGGTGCGCACCCGGGGCCGGACGGCCGGCCTGATCGCCACCGGTGCCGGCTTCCACCCACAGCTGAGCGGGCGGGAGAACATCTACATCAACGCCGCGATCAACGGGATGAGCGAGGCGGAGACCAACCGCAAGTTCGACGACATCGTCGAGTTCGCCGACCTGGGGAAGTTCCTGGACACGCCCGTGGGCCACTACAGCTCGGGGATGGGGGCCCGGCTGGGGTTCGCGGTCGCGATCCACGTGGACTCCGACATCTTCCTGGCCGACGAGGTGCTCGCGGTGGGGGACAAGCCGTTCAAGAAGAAGTGCATCGACCGGATGCAGGAGATCCGGGCCGAGGGGCGCACCATCTTCTACGTCAGCCACGCGGCGGGCTCGGTCCGCAAGATGTGTGACCGGGTGATCGTGCTCGAGAAGGGCAAGGTGGGGTACGACGGCGAGGTCGACGCCGGCATCAAGTACCTCCACTACGACGAGCCCAAGGGTGACGAGGGCGACACCGACGACGAGCTCGGCGCGGACATCTGAGGGTCCCCTGGGTCCGAGCCGGGCCCGAGGTCGCCCGGTCGGGCCCGAGCGGTTCGCGGACTCCCGGCGTGTCGGCTGGAAATTACAGGTTTGTAGTTACTCAGTTCCCCTTGCGGTGGATGTGTGACTGATGTGAAGTGTGGTTCCAGTGTGATCCTTCCCCACCACCGGAGAGCCTCTTCCATGCGTTCCACCAAGGCCCGCTTCGTCACGGCCAGCCAGCAGGTGCTGGCCCTCGGCGCCGTCCTCGCCGTCCTCGCTCCCGCTGCGAGCGTCATCTCCCTCGACGTCGTCCGCCAGCCGGGCGGGGCCGAGGACGTCGTCACCGCCCCTGGGTCGACCCAGCAGGCGACGCAGCAGCCGGGCGGCGACGACCGTGACCTCGTCGAGACCGAGCCGGTCGAGACCGAGCTGACCGAGCACGAGATGGCGTCGGTGGCCGAGCAGGGCGGCCAGCCTCCCCGGTCCGAGCGCCGGGCCGCGCCCGGCCCGTCGCAGGACCCCGGCCGCGAGGAGGACGAGGACCACGAGGGCCACGCCCACGCCGAGGACGGGCACAGCGCCACCGTGGCCGGCCGGCCGGCGGCCATGAGCGAGGTCGAGGACGTCGAGGGGTTCGGCACCGTGGGCGTCACCTGGGACCCGACCCGCACCTTCCGGGCCGACGAGATCACGGTCCAGGCACGCACCCGCACCGACGGTGTGTGGAGTGACTGGACCACGATCGACTACCAGCCGGACGAGGCACCGGACACCCGCAGCGCCGAAGGGCGCCAGGCCCGCCCCGGGACCAGCCCGCTCGTGGTCGGCGAGGTGGACCAGGTCCAGGCACGAGCCCTGACCACCACGGGGGAGGCCCCCGAGGGCCTGAGCCTCGCGGTGATCTCGGCGGGCGAGGGCGAGGGCACCGTCGAGGTCGACCCCGAGGAGGTGCCGAGCGCCGCCGGTACCGGGGACGAGGACGGGACGGAGGACGCGGCGATCGCCCTGCAGTCCGTCACCGCCCCGAAGCCCACGATCCGCAGCCGGAAGGCGTGGGGGGCGAACGAGGCGGCGAGCGGCCGCCCCACCTACGCCCGGGTCCACGGTGGCGTCATCCACCACACGGTGACCGCCAACAGCTACACCAAGTCCCAGGTGCCGGGGATGATCCGGAGCATCCACACGTTCCACACCCGGTCCCGGGGGTGGAAGGACATCGGCTACAACTTCCTCGTCGACAAGTTCGGCCGGATCTGGGAGGGCCGCAAGGGCGGTGTGGGCAAGGCCGTCCAGGGCGCCCAGGCCGCGGGATACAACCACGTGACGTTCGGGGCCAGCGCGCTGGGGAACTTCGAGACGGCCCAGCCGCCCACCGCCATGGTCCGGGCGTACAAGAAGCTCTTCGCGTGGAAGCTGGGCCACCACGGGGTCAAGGCCAACACCACCTGGACCTACAACGGCCGACGCTTCAACACCATCATCGGGCACCGCGACGTGGGCTCCACCGCCTGCCCAGGGCAGCACCTCTACCGCAAGCTCGGGAACGTGCGCCGCGGCGCCCGGAACCGGCAGGAGAACGCCCCGGACCCGGCGCCGACGCCCGAACCGACCCCTGAGCCCGAGCCGGAGCCCGAGCCCGTGACGGCCGAGCCGGCCCCCGAGTCCGACCTGGTGGGTACCCCGCACGCCGACCTGATGCTGCGCCGCTCGAGCGACCAGCGGGGCGTGATCCTGCCCACCGAGGGCCTGCTGCGCTACACCAAGGGGAAGCCCTTCCAGCGTGCGTACCGCAAGTTCGACACGCTCGAGGTCTCGCCCGACCTGACCGGGAACGGGCGTCCCGACCTGCTCGCGCGGCGAGCCGCCAGCAAGGTCACCGTGATCCGCCAGGGGCGTCCCAACGGCCGGTTCGGCCCGGTGGCGGTGCGCCTTCCCGGCCGGTTCGCCCGCTACGACCTGATCACCTCGGTGGGGGACCTCGACGGTGACGGCCGGCACGACTTCGTCGCCCGTCGCGGCAAGAAGCTGGTGCTGCTGTCGCAGAGGCCCAACGGGAACTACAAGCCCACGGTCGTGGGGCCGCGGGGCTTCAAGCGCTACGACCTCCTCGCCGGGGTCGGGGACATCACCGGCGACGGCCACCCCGACGTGCTGGCGCGGGACCGCCGCGGGCGGCTGTTCCACTACCGCGGGACCGGGTCCCGCAAGATCCTGCCGCGGCGCCTGGTCGGCACCGGGTACGGCGACTACGAGTCGATGAGCGGGTTCGGGGACGCGACCGGTGACGGTCGCGCCGACCTCCTCGTCCGGTCCCGGGACGGTTACGTGCACGTGCTGCCCGGTGACGGCGCCGGCGGCTTCGGCGAGGCGCACGGCCCCGTCACGCGGATCCCGCACCTGCGCAACGTCACCGCCGGGGGCTCGGTCGGTCGCGGGGAGGCGCCGGACTTCGTCGCCCAGGCCAGGGGCGGGAAGCTGCGCACGATGACGCACTCGGGGCGCTACGACACCGGGCAGCCGGTGGAGACCAACCTGAAGCTCGGCAAGACCGACCTGGTCCTCAACGGTGGCGACTGGAACGGTGACGGGCACGGCGACGTGGTGTTCCGCATGAAGAACGGGTCGATCCACATGCGACCGGGCAACGGCCGGGGGCACTTCGGCAAGCCGGTGCGGCTGGGGACCCGCAAGTTCGGCGGCCACGACATCGACGTGGTGGGCGACGTCACCGGTGACGGCAAGCCCGACGTGATCGTCCACCGCAACGACGGCCGGGTCACGGTCTGGCCGGGGCGGGGTGCGCGGATGCTGTCCGACCAGGCCGTGGTGGCCGAGTGGGACGCCCCCGAGATGGACCTGGGGCGGTACGGCGACTCGGTCTGGAGCGCCGGGGTGGGCCTCACAAGGGGGCCCGAGCGGCTGGCCCGCGAGGACGGCACCGGCCGGCTGTACGCCGTCGCCGGTGACCGCAGCCGCCACCTCGGTGACGTCCTGGAGGGTTACGAGCTCAGGTGAGGTGGGTCAGCGGGTGACCACGTCCGCCCGCTCGGCCGCAGCGAGCGAGTCGAGCCGGTCGGCGGTGGCACCCCGTACCCACACCGTGGACCCGCCACGCACCAGCGGCGTGGTGAAGGAGTGGAGCCCGGACGGGGAAGCCGGGTTCCACCCGGTCAGGAGGCGGCCTCCGGCGGCGACCAGGTCGTCGCGGGAGGCCGCCTCGACCAGCGCGGACTGGGTGCTCCCGGGGCGGGCCTCGTCCTCCGGGCCCGGCGGGTCGATGGCGACGAACTCGTCGGGCTGGCCCCAGACCTCGACCCCGAAGTCGAGGACGCCCTCGGGTGGCGGCTCGGGGGACCGGGCACCCATCGGGAGCAGCGCCGTGGCCAGGTGGGGCACCGCCGGGGGCCCGGCCAGGGCCGCCACTCCTGCCGGCCCGCACACGACCGCATCGGCGTCCTCGGCGGGCTCGCCGCCGAGGAGCACGCAGAGCCCGGCCGACCACGCAGCCCCGAGGAACACCGGGCCCAGCCAGTGGGTCGGCAGGTCGAGGAGGACCCGGTCGCCGCGCTCCAGGTCCAGCTCGTCGACGAACAATGAGGCCGTCTTGGCGACCCAGTTGGCGTAGGTCGCCACCGAGAGCTCCACCCGCTCGCCGGTCTCGTCGTCGTAGAACGTGACCAGCGGGGTGGCGGCGTCCTCGCGCAGCCGGGCACGCAGTACCGCGGGGAAGGTGTCCATCCACCCCACCCTAGGGATCGCCTAGGGTCCCCAGCATGCGGACCGTCGACCAGATGTACGCCGTCGTGCCGGCGGGAGGTGCCGGGACCCGGCTCTGGCCGCTGTCGCGGCAGGGTTCCCCGAAGTTCCTGCACGACCTGACCGGCACCGGGCGGAGCCTGCTGCAGCAGACGGTCGACCGGCTGCGCCCGGTGGTGGGGGATCGGGTGCTGGTGATGACGGGGGAGGCGCACCGGGACCAGGTGGTGGCCCAGCTGCCGCGGATCGCCCCCGGCGACGTGCTGGCCGAGCCCTCGGCACGGGACTCGATGGCCGCGATCGGCCTGGCGGCCGCCATCCTGGAGCGGCGGGACCCGGACGCGGTGATGGGGTCCTTCGCGGCCGACCACGTGGTCGACGAGCCGGACCGGTTCGTCCGGTGCGTGCAGCGCGCCGCCGCGGCCGCAGCCGAGGGATGGCTGGTGACGATCGGGATCGAGCCGACCCACCCCGCGACGGGGTTCGGGTACGTGCGCCTCGGCGTCCCGCTCGACGGCCACGCGGGGGTGCACCGGGCCGTGGAGTTCGTGGAGAAGCCCGACCGCGCCACGGCGGAGCGCTACCTGGCCGTCGGGGAGTACCGGTGGAACGCCGGCATGTTCGTCGCGCGCCCCGGCGTGCTGCTGGACCTCCTCGCGGAGGGCGACGCCGCGTTCGCCGCCGCGCTGCGCGGCATCGCGGCCGACCCGGTCCGGCTCGGCGAGGTGTGGCCGACCTTGCCCCGCATCGCCGTGGACCACGCCGTCGCCGAGCCGGCGGCGGCCGCCGGCCGGGTGGCGGTCGTGCCCGGTGACTTCGGGTGGGACGACATCGGCGACTTCGACGCCCTCGCAGGGTTGCTCGCCGGCCCGGCCGGACAGGTCCCGGTGCTCGGGGACCCGGACCTGGTCGAGGCCCCCGACGGGGCGTCGCTGGTCGTGCCTGGCTCCGGGCGGACCGTGGCCGTGCTGGGTGGTGCCGACCTCGTCGTCGTCGACACGCCGGACGCCGTGCTCGTGACCACGCGCGACCGGGCCCAGGAGGTCAAGCAGGTGGTCGCCCGGTTGCGGGAGGGCGGGCGCGAGCACCTGCTGTGAGGCGGCGCGACGGCCGGCGGGGTCAGCCGGCCATCGGCTCCGGGGAGTCGAGGTAGGGGTACTCCTCCATGAACTGCTCCAGCGCCTCGCCGCTGGGGGCGTCACAGTACTGCCAGACACCGGTCTGCTGGGGCTCCTCGGCATCGGCGCCGCCGACCGACCAGTGGGTGAACGCGACGTGGTTGCCGTCGGGGAAGGGGTCGCCGTCCTCGGAGGTCCACGGGACCGCCTTGAACTTCATCCGCATGTTGTCGGTGCCCTCGAACTTGTCCGCGATCCGGCGCACCTCGGCGAGCTTATCCTCGTCCTCGGCGATCGTCTCGTCGTACCAGAGGAAGGTGTAGCCGTGCTCGAGGTTGTGCACGAGCAGCCCGAGCTCGGGACGATCCTCGGGCGTGTAGAACTTGCGCTCCATCCCGTCCCAGTTCTGCCAGTGGCGCCCGGTGGCCGGGGGCGCGTCGTCGTAGCTGAGGTCGGTGTCCGGGGGGACGTGCTCGTTCTGTCCCTCGCCCGGGCGGGTGATGATGTCGCCGCAGGTGGAGGCCGGCGCACCGAGCGAGGCGAGCTCGATCTCGGCGAACTCCCGGTTGTCCCACCAGTCCTTGACCGGGCGGTACGCCGCGGAACCGACGATGAGCAGCCCGACGAGCGAGCTGGCCCCGATGATGGTGAAGGTGCGGCGCCGCTCCTGCCGGCGCTGCTGCTTGCGCAGCTCTTCGGCGACCTGGCGTCGGTCCTTCTTCTGGGGCTTCGCCACGGGAACTCAGGGCCTCTCGTCGATCGGGTCGGGGGTGCTGGCCGAGGAGTCTACGGAAGGGGCGGGCAGCAGCCGGAGGGCTCCCGTCCCGGTGGCGGGGGCCGCCTCGGCCACCCACCCCAGGGCGTGGGCCAGGACCTCCACGCGGACCCGGGTGGCGGGGGAGACCGGGGCGACCACGACCTCGCCGGGGGCGGACGGGGACGCCGGGGCGCCCAGGGCGGCCAGCGCCCCGACCACCTCGGCCTCCTCGGCCGGGGCGCCGAAGGGGGCGCGGTCCTGCGCGCGCCCGCGCAGGGCCGCCACGACGGCTTCCCGGGCGCCGTACCCGAACATGTCCTCCCCCTCGGGGCGCACCAGGGACGCGGCCCCGGGGCCCTCGTCCTCCGGGGGCAGCACCAGGTCGGCGCGGCCCCGCACGAGCGTGAACGGGCGGCCGCCGAGCTTGCCACTGGCCAGCTCGGCCAGCCCGGCGATCTCGTCGGCGACGGCCGGGGCGGTCACGACGAGGTCGTTGCCGTGGGCATCGGCGCGTCCGGCGAAGTCCTCCAGGACGCGGAGTCCCGCGGCTCCGATCGCGATGTCGGTCTGGCCCCGGCGCCAGGCCCGTCCCGCCGTGTCGGTCACCACCACGGCGACGTTGCGGCCCGTGCGCTCGCGCACGCCCCGGCGGAGCCCGCGGGCGGAGCGGTCGGGGTCCTCGGGCAGCAGCAACACCTCGCCCGCGGCGACGTTGGAGGCATCCACGCCGGCGGCCGCCATGGTCAGGCCGTGCCGGGTGCGCGCGATCGTCGTCCGGCCCCGGCGTGCGACCACCCGGGTGGTCTCGGCGGCGATCGCCGGGTCCCGGTCGCCGCTCGCGCGCCGCCCCTCGGCCTTGCTGACCACCTTGCTGGTCACCACGACGACGTCACCGTCGGTGGGCGTGGCGACCTCGAGCAGCAGCGCGACGAGGTCGTCACCCGTGGCGACCTCCGGCACCCCGTCGGGGGCCAGCGCGACCACCTCAGGCATCGGCGACCGGCCCCACGTCCGGGTCCGCCACCAGCCGGGCGGCGGCGACCGCCAGGTCAGCCGTCGCCCCGGCGTCGGCCATCGCCAGGGGCACCGCCCGGCAGGTGATCCCGGCGCGGGTGACCGCCTGGACCTGCCCCTGGTCGACCGGGTCGACCAGCCATCCGTCCAGGACCCCGCCGTGCGAGCGGGCACCGAGGTGGAGCGCCACGCCCGAGGCGTCGGCGGCCACCTCCGCCGGGGTCAGCAGCCGGTGGTCGGTGCCACGGACCCAGCCGTCCCCGACGACGGGGGAGACGCCCACCACCGGCGCCCGCGCGGCGACCAGGGCCTCCCGGACGCCGGTCACGCCGAGGATGGTTCCGACGGACGCGACCGGGTCGGAGGGCGGCAGCAGCACGAGGTCGCTGCCCTCGATCGCCTCCACCACCCCGGGGGCCGGCCGCGCCTCGTCGAGGCCCACCACCACCACGGCCTCGGCCGGCACCGAGTCCGGCAGTCGCCGCCGGAACTCCTGGTGGTGCACCACGCTGCGACCGCTGGGTGAGTCCGCGTCGGGCACGGCGACGTGGGTCTCGACGCGGTCGTCGGACATCGGCAGCAGCCGCACCCCGGGCTCCCAGCGCCGGCACAGCGCCTCGGTCACCTGCGAGAGCGGGTAGCCGGCGTCCAGCATCTGCGTGCGCACCAGGTGCGTGGCCACCTCGCGGTCACCGAGGGCGAACCAGGAGGGCTCGACGCCGTACGCCGCGAGCTCCTCGTGCACGCTCCACGTCTCCTCCGACCGCCCCCACCCGCGCCCGGGGTCCACGCCGTCCCCCACCGTGTACATGAGGGTGTCGAGGTCGGGGCAGACCTTCAGGCCGTGCAGCCAGAGGTCGTCGGCGGTGTTGGCCACCACGGTGACCTCGGCGGCCGGCAACCTGCCGGTGTCGATCGCGTGGCGCAGGCCCCGGACGAAGCGCGCCGCTGCCACGCCTCCGGCGAGCACGGTGATCCTCTGCATGGCTCCACCCTGCCGCACCGGGGCCACCCCGACCCCACCCAGGGCCTGCCGGGACCGGGCCGGGCCAGGGTCGGGGTCGGACCGGGACCGGGGCCGGTCTGGTCCAATACCAGATTGCGGCTTGACGCATCGGGTACGACAGGCATGTAATTCCAAGAGAGTTCTCCCGCGCCGGACGGCGTGGGGACGACGAGGGTCGAAGGGGCGATGAGCCGTGAGGGAACTGTTTCTCCTCGACGGGGACAACGACGAGCTGGGTTGGCAGGAGCGCGCGCTGTGCGCGCAGACCGACCCGGAGGCGTTCTTCCCGGAGAAGGGTGGGTCCACGAGGGAGGCCAAGAAGGTCTGCCTCACCTGTGAGGTGCGGGACGAGTGCCTCGAGTACGCCTTGATGAACGACGAGCGCTTCGGCATCTGGGGCGGTCTGTCGGAGCGGGAGCGCAGGAAGCTGAAGAAGCGGGCCGTCTGACCCACCCGGCCGAGGGCTAGGCTGGGCGGTCGTGACCGCAGCCGAGCCCACCAGCACCCACGCCTCGGGTGCGGCCGCCACCGGGACGGTCGTGGCGATCGTGGTCAGCCACGACGGCGAGCGGTGGCTGCCGGGGGTCCTGGCCGGCCTGCAGCACCAGCGCCGCCGCCCCGACCGGGTCGTCGCCGTGGACACGGGGAGCAGGGACTCCAGCCCCGCCCTGCTCGCCGAGGCCCTGGGTGAGCAGGCCGTCCGGCAGGCCCCGGCCGGCACCTCGTTCCCCGAGGCGGTCCGCCTCGGCCTCGAGGCCGCCGGGGACGCCGAGTGGATCTGGCTGCTGCACGACGACGCCAACCCCGACCCCGGAGCCCTGGACTGGCTCCTCGCCGCCGCCACCGAGTACCCCGGCACGGACGTGCTCGGCCCCAAGCTGCGGGAGTGGCCCTCCTTGCGTCGGCTCCTCGAGCTCGGGGTCACCATCTCCGGGACCGGGCGGCGCGAGACCGGTCTCGAGCGGGGCGAGTTCGACCAGGGCCAGCACGACGACCTGCAGCCGGTGCTCGCGGTCAACACCGCCGGGATGCTGGTCCGACGAGCGGTGCTGGAACGCCTGGGAGGCTTCGACTCCGAGCTGCCGGTGTTCGGCAACGACCTCGACTTCGGGTGGCGGGCCGCGGCAGCCGGCCACACGACCATGGTCGTCCCGCAGGCCGTCGTCTTCCATGCCGAGGCCGCCCACCGCGGCCTGCGGCGCACGCCGCTGACCGGGCGGAGACCGCACTACGCCGAACGCCGGGCCGCGCTCTACACGCTGCTGGTCAACACCCGCCCGGGCCGGTTGTGGCTCCGCTGGCTGCGACTGCTGGTGGGAACCCTGGTCCGGGTCCTCGGCCTGCTGCTCACCCGTCGGGTGGGCGCCGCGCGGGACGAGCTCGCGGCGCTGCTCGACCTCTACCTGCGACCGGCGCCGATCCGCCGGGGGCGTCGCCACCGACGCGACCTGTACGCCGGCGACCACGAGGGCGTGCGTCGGCTGCTGGCTCCCTGGTGGCTCCCGTACCGACACGGGCTCGACGCGGTCTCGGACCTGGTGGCTGCCGTCGTGGGGCAGGCCCAGGACGTGGCCGAGCGGCGCCGCGCGGACCGGGTCGCAGCGGTCGGGGGCGCCCGGGCGGCCCGCGAGGAGGAGGACGGGCTGGGCGAGGACACGGGACTGCTCGCCCGGTTCCTGACCAGTCCGCTGGCGCTCGGGAGCACGCTGTTCCTCGTCCTCGTGGTCGCGGCCACCCACGAGGCCCTGGGGTCCGTGGCCGGGGGTGCGCTCTCACCAGCCCCGGACACGATCGGGGACTGGTGGGCGCTGTACGCCCACGCCGAGCACGACCTGGCCCTGGGCAGCCCGGTCCCGGCCCCGGCGTACCTCGCACCCCTGGCTCTGCTGGGCACGCTGCTGCTGGGCAGTCCCGGTGCCGCCGTCTCGGCGGTGCTGCTGCTCGCCGTCCCGGTCGGCTTCTGGGGGGCCTGGCGCTTCCTGCGGGTCGTCGGCCACCTCCTGGACCCGCGCGGGGCCCCCGGCTGGGTGCTCGCCTGGGGTGCCGTGACCTGGTCCCTGCTGCCGTTGACCAGCGGTGCCTGGGGTGGCGGCCGGCTGGGGACCGTGGCCCTCGCGGCCCTGCTCCCGTGGATCGGGCACGCTGCCCTGGGGCTGCTGGACCCCTTGGCCGACCGGCGCTGGCGGGCGGCCTGGCGGACCGGCCTCCTCGCCACGGTCGGAGCCGCGTTCGTGCCGATGGCCTGGCTCGCCGCGGCGGTGGTCTCCCTGGTGGCGGCCGCCCTCCTGCGCGCGCGGGGCCGTCTCCGGGGCCGGAGGACATGGGGGCCGGCGGCGGTGGCCCTGGCGGTACCGCCCGTCCTGCTCGTCCCCTGGTGGGTCCCGCTGGTCCTGGAGGGGGCCGGGGCCGGCCTGCTGCTGGAGGCCGGCCGCCCTCCGGCGCCCGGCGTCGGTGGTCTCGGGGTGCTCACCGGTCGGATCGCCGGGGCGTCCGCCCCGTGGTGGCTGGGGGCCGTGCTGCTCGTCCTCGCGGTGCTGGCGCTGCTGCCGCGGGCCACGCGCCCCTTCGTCGCCGCGTGCTGGGGGGCCGTGGTGGTGGGTGCTGCCGGGGTCGCCCTGCTGTCGCCGGTCACCCTGGAGCTGTCGACGGTGACGACGCCTCCGACCACCTCCCCCTTCCTCCTCGTGGTCCACGCCGGGGTGGTCGTGGCCATCGTCATCGCCGCCCAGGGCATCTCGGGCCGCGTCCCCCAGCCCGGGCCCGCCCCGACCCGCTGGCTCGTCCTGCCGCTGGCGCTCGCCGCCCTCCTGGTCCCGGCGACCGGCCTGGTCTGGTCGGTCGCGGCCGACCAGGGGCTGGGCGACCGGGTGCCCGAGCCGGTGCCGGCCTACATGGCCCAGCAGGCGGAGGTCTCGTCGGCCGCGGGGGTCCTGGTGGTCGAGGGGGACCTCGAGCAGGGCCTGGCCTGGTGGGTCCACCGCGGTGACGGCACCACCGTCGGCGAGGACGAGGTCGTGGCCCTGACCGAGCCCCCGGCCGGTTTCGAGGACGACCTGCGGGCCATGGTCTCCGAGCCGAGTCCCGAGGTGGTCGAGCGACTGGCCGACCGCGGCATCGGCCACGTCCTGCTCCCCGCCCCGTCGGACGGTCGGGTGTCGGCGGTCCTCGACGCCACCGGTGGGCTGCTCCAGGCCAGCGCGGAGGACCCCGACACCCGGGCCTGGCAGGTCGAGGCGTCCGCCGAGGGGTTCGAGCAGGCGGGGACCGCCTGGTGGCGGTCCCTGCTGCTGTTCCTGCAGGCCGTGGCCGTCCTGGTGGTGGCGGTGCTGTGCGGTCCGACGCGGAGGGAGGAGGCATGAACCCGACCGTGGGTCCGCGGGGCCGGGCGGCGATCTCCTACGCCGCGCTGCCGCTCCTCGCCGTGCTGCTGGCGCTCCTGGTGGGCCCGGCTCCGGAGACGGGGCCGGAGCCGGCCACCGGCGAGCAGGTCCCGGTCCGTCAGGCCAGCCTGGTGTGTCCCTCCAGCCTCCCGGGGGCGGCGAGGGTCACCGTGGCCGACCCCCGCGGCGGGTCCGGGGAGGTCGAGACCACCCTCGACGATGACCGGGCGACGCTGTCGGTGCCGGGGGGAGGCACCACGGAGCGGCGCGCCCGTGGGCCCGTGGTGCTCACCGCGGGCGCGGAGCTGGCGCCGGGGCTGCTCGCGGCGCGGGACGGGGGGTCACCGCTGCGGGGGATCGGCTGCACCGTGCCCCGCGCGGAGCAGTGGTTCACCGGTGTGGCCGCCGGACCGGAGCGCAGCTCGGTGCTCGAGCTGGTCAACCCCGACCGTGGCCCCGCCGTGGTCGACGTGCGGGTCCTCGGGCCACGCGGCGAGCTCGAGGTGCCCCGCCTGCGGGGAGTGCGGGTGGACGGCGGGCAGCAGGTCCGCCTCGACCTCGCCGAGCTGGTGCCCACGCCCCGCACCCTGTCCCTGGCGGTGTCGGTGAACCGGGGTCGCGCCGCCTCCTTCGTCACCGACCGCAGCCGGCCGTTGGGGGGCAGCGCCACCAGTGAGTGGCTGCCTCCGCAGGCGGAGCCACGACGAGCCAACCTGCTGGCGGGACTGCCCCGGGGTGACGGGCCGCGCACCCTGGTGGTCGCCAACCCCGGAGCGGACGAGGCGCGGGTGGGACTGCGGGTCCTGACCGGGGACAGCTCCTTCGCCCCGACCGGGGCCGAGGAGGTGCGGGTGCCACCCGGGTCCACCGCCGAGCTCGACGTGGGGCAGGTCCTGGGCGGGGCGGTCCGGGACGGCGCCGCCGGCCTGCTGCTCAGCTCTCCCCAGCCGGTGACCGCGACCCTGCGCACCACGGCCGGCGAGGACCTGGCGCACACCGTCTCGGGTCCCGGCGTCCGGGAGGCCGCGGCGCTGGTGCCGGAGGCCGCCTCCCGGCTCGTACTCGCCGCCGCGGAGGAGCCGACGACCGTCACCGTCCACACCGTCGGCCCCGGCGGCCGTGAGCTGGGGGCGGAGCAGGTCGAGGCCGCTGCCGACCGGGCCGCGACCCTCCGGGTCCCCGAGCGGGTGGCGCTCGTCCGGATCGAGGCCGAGCGGCCCGTGGTCGCCGGCCTGGTCGCCGACGGCGCGGGCCAGGTGGTCCGCCCCCTCGACGAGGAACCGCGCACGCGGGTGGTCCCGGTGGTCCGCCCGGGTCAGCCCTCGTAGCGGGGGTCGACCTCCTCGGCGGGCAGCCCCAACAGCTCCGCGACCTGTTCGACGACCACGGTGAGCACCAGTGCCCGCAGGTCGGCCGGGCCGGCCGCGCGGGCCTCGATCGGGCGTCGGAACAGCACCAGCCTGGTCGGGGTCGTCCCCCGGCCCGGGACCAGCGAGGAGAGGGGCACGCGGTCGCCGCCCCAGTCGTCGGGGAGCCAGGGGGCGTCCTCCACTGCGTACTCGACGAGGCCGAGGTGGTCGGCCCACCGCTCGTCGACGGCGGTGACCACGGCCAGCGCCACCCGGTCGAAGCGCTCCCGGTTCGTCGGCGCGACGGGGCGAGCACCGGGTGCCACCGTGGGCCCCCGCATCCCCCGGCCGCGTCGATCCCGCGTACGTCGGCGCTCCACCCCGCGAGCCTAGTCGAGCCGGGCCCGGTCCAGGGGGTAGCGTCGCGCCCGTGAGTTCCGCCCGTCGATGTTCGCGCACCGCCTGCGGCCGTCGCGCCGTCGCGACGTTGACCTATGTCTACGCGGACATGACCGCGGTGCTGGGCCCGCTCGCCACCTACGCGGAGCCGCACGCCTACGACCTCTGCGAGGCGCACAGTGAACGGCTCTCGGCGCCGCGCGGCTGGGAGGTGCTGCGGCTGGCGCCGGACCCGGCGGCGTCCGGACCCTCCGGCGACGACCTCCTGGCCCTCGCCGACGCGGTGCGGGAGGCGGCCCGACCGGTCGACGTGGAGCAGCGCGCCGCGGCACCCACCGTGGAGCCGGGCCGTGAGGTCGCACGGCGCGGGCACCTGCGGGTGCTCACCTCCGACTGACCCGGCTGCGTAGACTCCGCGCATGGCCGCAGCGACCCTGGACCCGGCGAATCTCGGGACCGTCTTCAAGGCGTACGACGTCCGGGGCACCGTCCCGGACCAGCTCGACGAGGACCTGGCCCGTGCCGTGGGGTCCGCCTTCGTCGCAGTGACCGGCGCGGGCACGGTCGTGGTGGGCCACGACATGCGCACCTCCTCGCCCGGACTGGCCGAGGCGTTCGCGGCCGGGGTCACCGGCGCCGGCGCCGACGTGGTCCACATCGGCCTGGCGTCGACCGACCAGCTGTACTTCGCGTCCGGGCACCTGGGGCACCCCGGTGCGATGTTCACCGCCAGCCACAACCCCGCCCGGTACAACGGCATCAAGATGTGTCGCGCGGGCGCGGTCCCGATCGGGACCGAGACCGGGCTCGCCGAGATCCGCGACCTCGCCGCGCGGGGTCCGCGGGTGGCCGGCACCACCGGATCGGTCACCCGGCACGACGTGCTCGACGCCTACGCCGAGCACCTGCTCGGCCTGGCGCCGGTCGCGGGTCGCCGGCTCCGAGTGGTCGTCGACGCCGGCAACGGGATGGCCGGTCTCACCGCCCCGGCCGTGTTCGATCGCCTGGGGGACCGGGTCGAGCTGGTGCCGATGTACTTCGACCTCGACGGCAGCTTCCCGAACCACGAGGCCAACCCGATCGAGCCGGCCAACCTGGTCGACCTGCAGGAGCGGGTCCGCTCCGAGGGGGCCGACGTGGGCCTGGCCTTCGACGGGGACGCCGACCGGTGCTTCCTGGTCGACGAGGCGGGTGCGGCGGTGCCGCCGTCGCTGCTGACCGCGCTGATCGCGGAGCGGGAGCTGCAGCGGGTCCCGGGCGCGGCGATCATCCACAACCTGATCACCTCCCGGGTGGTGCCCGAGGTGGTGCGGGAGCACGGCGGACGACCGGTGCGCACCCGGGTCGGTCACTCCTTCATCAAGGCGACGATGGCCGAGACCGATGCCGTCTTCGGGGGCGAGCACAGTGGCCACTTCTACTTCCGTGACTTCTGGCGCGCCGACTCCGGCATGCTGGCCGCCCTGCACACGCTGGCCGCGCTGGCGGCCGACGAACGACCCCTCTCCGGGCTCCTCGCCGCCTACGACCGGTACGCCGCCAGCGGCGAGGTCAATTCCGAGGTCCCCGACCAGGAGGCGGCGCTCGCTCGGCTGGAGGCCGCCTGGGCGGGTGCGGAGGGCGTGCGGCTCGACCGCCTCGACGGGCTCACGGTCGAGCACGACGACTGGTGGTTCAACGTCCGAGCGTCCAACACCGAGCCGCTGCTGCGGCTCAACGTCGAGGGGGTCGACCGTGCGACGATGGAGCACGTGCGCGACGAGGCGCTCGCCCTGATCAGGAGGGATCGATGAAGCTCGACGAACGGCTGCTGGAGGTCATCGCCTGCCCCGCGTGCCGGTCCCGACTCACGCCCGGCGACGACGAGCTGGCGTGCCAGGGGTGCGGCCTGGTCTACCCGGTCCGCGACGGCATCCCTGTGTTGCTCGTCGACGAGGCCCGGCGACCGGACTGAGGCGGTCCGGGTGCCGACCTGGTTCGACGACTCGCGCCTCGACGACCCCACTGCGCTCGGGGCGCGCGACCGCGAGCTCCGCCACCTGGCGGAGGCCGGCGCCCGGGTGCGTCTGGAGGCCACGGCCGTGGCGGAGGCGCTCGCGGTGGCCGCGGTCCGGCACCCGGAACAGGCGCGCCCCCGGGCGGTCATCGCCGCGGGTCCGGACTCCCGGTTGCTCCGTGCGGTGCTCGAGCCCTGGTGCCCCGTCCCGTTCGTGGCCTGGCCGGGCCCCGGCCTCCCCGGGTGGGCCGGGAGCCTGGACCTGGTGGTGATGCTCGCTCCCGAGGGGTCCGACGCGGGATCGGCCTCGGCGGTCGCCGAGGCGGTACGCCGCGGCTCGCGGGTCGTCGTGGCCTGCCCGGAACGGTCGCTGGTGGCCGAGCACGCCGCGGGTCGCGACTCGGTGGTGCTGCCCTCCACGACCGGCGACCAGCTCGCCACGGCCGTGGTCGTGCTCGCCCACCTGCACGCCGTCGGCCTGGGCCCGCCGGCCGACCCCGACGAGGTGGCCGGGGCCCTGGACCAGGTGGCCATCGACTGCTCGCCCCACCGGGACCTCGCCAGCAACCCGGCCAAGGAGCTGGCCATCGCCCTGGCCGACGACACCCCCCTGGTGTGGGGCGGATCGGTGCTGGCCGCCCGCGCCGCCCGCCGGGTGGCCGAGGCGCTGCGGCGCGCCAGCGGCCGCACCGCCCTGGCGGGTGAGGTCGAGCAGCTGCTGCCCGTCCTCGAGGCCGCCCGGGGGCGGGACGTCTTCGCCGACCCGTTCGCCGACGGCCCCGCTGACGACCGACCGGCCGAGCCACCGCCGGCGCTGCTCGTGCTCGACGACGGGGCCGACGACCCCGTCGTACGGGAGCAGCGGGGCCGGCTGCGGGCGGCCGCGGCCGCCCGCGACCTCCGGGTCGAGACCCTCACCTGCGAGATCGGGTGCGGGATCGCCCGGTACGCCTCCCTGCTCCACCACGGGCGCTACGTGGCCGAGTACCTCCGGATCGGGCTGGTCGACGAGACCGGAGGCGACCGGTGAGCGGGGGGCTCTTCGCGCTGCTCGACGACGTGGCCGTCCTGGCCCGCGCTGCTGCCGCCTCCGTCGACGACATCGGTGCCGCCGCGGGCCGGGCCAGCACCAAGGCCGCGGGCGTGGTGATCGACGACACCGCGGTGACCCCGCAGTACGTCCACGGGCTCGCGGCGGAGCGGGAGCTGCCGCTGATCACCCGGATCGCCCGGGGATCGGTGTTCAACAAGCTGGTGCTGATCCTGCCCGCCGCGCTCCTGCTCAGCGAGTTCCTGCCCTGGCTGCTCACACCGATCCTCATGCTGGGTGGGACCTTCCTGTGCTTCGAGGGTGCGGAGAAGATCTGGGAGAAGGTCTCCGGCCACGGCCCGGCGCAGGATCGCACCGCGAGCGAGGTGGGGCCGGAGCAGGAGAAGTCGATGGTCTCGGGCGCGATCCGCACCGACCTCATCCTCTCCGCCGAGATCATGGTCATCTCGCTCAACGAGGTCGCGGCCGAGGCGTTCTGGTCGCGGGCGGCCATCCTGGTCGTGGTGGCGCTCGGCATCACCGCGCTCGTGTACGGCGTGGTCGCCCTGATCGTGAAGATGGACGACATCGGCCTGCGCCTGGCCCAGCGAACCTCCGGCGTGCTGCGCCGGCTGGGCCGTGGCCTGGTCACCGGCATGCCCCGGCTGCTCGCCCTCCTGGCGGTCGTGGGCACGGTCGCGATGCTCTGGGTGGGGGGCCACATCCTCCTGGTCGGCGCCGACGAGCTGGGCTGGCACGCGCCGTACGACCTGGTCCACCACCTCGAGGGGCTCGTCGACGAGGCGACCGGGACCGCCGGCGCGGTGCTGGCCTGGCTGGTCAACACCACCGCGTCCGCCCTGGTCGGGCTCGGGGTGGGCGCGGTCGTGGCGCTGCTCCGGGCCGCCGTGGTGCGCCTGCTGCCCCTCGTCAATTCCACCTCGACGGGGGAATCGGCCTAGGCTGGTCGGGTGCGCGCTCCTGCCGCGCCCCCACCACGCAGCACCGAGGAGAGATCGATGGATTTCAAGGTCGCCGACCTGGGTCTGGCCGACTTCGGCCGCACCGAGATCACGCTCGCCGAGCACGAGATGCCCGGCCTGATGGCGATGCGGGAACGCTACGCCGCCGACCGTCCGCTGGCCGGTGCCCGGATCGCGGGTTCCCTGCACATGACCGTCCAGACCGCGGTGCTCATCGAGACCCTCGTCGCCCTGGGGGCCGAGGTGCGCTGGGCCTCCTGCAACATCTTCTCCACCCAGGACCACGCCGCCGCAGCGGCGGTCGTGGGCGACGGCACCCCCGAGGCCCCGGCCGGGGTGCCGGTCTTCGCCTGGAAGGGCGAGACCCTGGAGGAGTACTGGTGGTGCACCCAGCAGATCCTCGACTGGGGCGAGGACGAGGACGGCCAGCGCCGGACCCCGAACATGATCCTCGACGACGGTGGTGACGCCACCCTCCTGCTGCACCTGGGCGTCGAGGCCGAGAAGAAGGGCCAGGCCCCGGACCCGGCCACCGCGGGGAGCGCGGAGGAGAAGGTCGTCTTCGAGGCCCTGCAGGCCTCGCTGGCCGCCTCCACCGACCGGTGGACGAGGATCGCCAACGACGTCCGGGGCGTGACCGAGGAGACCACCACCGGCGTCCTGCGCCTCTACGACATGATGCGCGAGGGCTCCCTGCTCTTCCCCGCGATCAACGTCAACGACTCGGTCACCAAGTCCAAGTTCG
>CAZRKV010000017.1:0-18988 GCA_964600305.1 uncultured Nocardioides sp.
CCGGCAGGGACCGGACGAAGCTGGTCGACAGCAGCATCAAGCAGCGGGAAGCGGTTGGGGCCGCTCTGGTCGCAGCGGGGGAGGAGGAGGTCCCCGTGGCCAGCCTCCTGTGCTTCGTGAATGCTGATCTTCCGCTCCTCGGGACCATGCACGTCAAGGGTGTGGGAATCAGAGGGCCGCGGGCGACGGGCAAGCAGCTGCGGCAGCCAGGGCCGCTGGGCGGCGTACGCCGGGCGGAGCTGTACCGACTGTTGCGCCTGGCGTTGCCGCCAGCCTGAGAGCCCACACCAGCGAGCGGGACCCCGTGCGGCAGACCGCGGGCCTGTCCCGACATCAGGTCGGCTCAGAACGCCTCGACGCGCTGGGACGTGCCCGCACGGGCCATGCGGGCATCGCACGTGACGAGCGGGCACCGCAGCGCTTCGGCAAGCGCCAGGAAGGTCGCGTCGTAGGCCGTCATCCGTGACCGCAGATCCCAGATCTCGAGCAGCATCGGAGCAGCCGGGTAGCGAGTCACTGCCAGACGGGAGAAGTCGCGCAGCGCATCAGTCGCGCGGTCCTCGCTGATGACCCCTCCCAGGGCGAGCCCACTCAGCGCGGCGACCACCTCGGTGTCCAGCAGATGGGGTGCATGAAGACTCCCTGCACCCGCCAGCCGCTCCACCAATGGCGGCGGCCGTTCGGGGTTGACCAGGACTTCGACCACGGCTGACGTGTCGAGAACGATCATCCCGGATTCAGGCCCGGTCGCCACGGATCTCGTGGAGCACGTCCAGGATCGCCTCGCGAGAAGCGCCCCCACTTCGGTCCCCGGCAGCCCGTAGCACCTCGGCGACCGGAGGGCGTGCAGCGACCTCGGAGAGTGCTCGCAAGGCGTACTCGGACAGCGACAGGCCCGCAGCAGCCGCCCGGGTCCGCAGGACGGCGTGGACATCGTCCGGCACGTCACGGATCTGCAGGTTCTTCGTCACGAAGTTGATGTTAGCTCCCGATTGGGTGTGAGGCATGCAAACTGAATGTCACTCGGCGGGGAGCATCCGCGGGTGGTGCCCCGCGAAGTCGCTGAAGCAGTGCGCCCACCCGTGCTCGGTCACCAGGATCATGTCGGAGTCGTGGAGCGGTTGGAAGTGGTTGGCGTAGCGCCACCCCGCCAGCCATACGTGTTCGTTCGGCCCGAACAGGCAGCGCCCCGGTCGGACCACCACCGTCACCACAGCGTGCTGCGGGGGCCACGCCTCTGGGAGACGGAACGAGCGCGCCAGCGCACGGAGGTCTTCGCTGATCTCCTCGTCGTCGTCCAACAGGGCCGGCAGCTCGAGGCGGCGTACCTCGAGGATCTCCTGGTCGACCGACGGTGCGCGCACGAGCACGGCGTACGCGGTGTCCTCGGTGAGCTCGACGCGCTCGGCGACGTCGATGACGAGTCGCTCGGGGTCTCGGATCTCGAAGCTTGCCAGTGACATGCCACCCAGCGTGCCCGGATCTCGGTCCCCCTGCGTTCGTCGTCCACAGGCCACGTGGGAGGCCCTTCCGGTGAGCCGGTGCTCGGCCGATGCTCGAGCCAGCACCGAGCAAGGAGGACCCATGGGCTACACCACGGACTACGTCGGCCACCTGACCATCGCCCCACGTCTCAACGAGGAGGAGATCGAGTACCTGCAGGCGTTCTCGATGTCCCGTCGCTGTCAGCGGGAGGGCGGACCGTACGCCGTGCCGGGCAACCCGCGTGCGGAGCAGTCGGACGACTTCCCGGCCGGGACCTACAGCACGCAGGCGGCCGGACAACCCAACCTGTGGTGCGACTGGGTCCCCTGCTGGGAGGGCGAGTGCTTGACCTGGAGCGGGAAGGAGAAGAGCTACAGCATGGTCGCGTGGTTGCGGTACCTGATCGCCCACTTCCTCAAGCCCGGCGCCAGCGCGCAGGGTCACCCGGGATTCGAGGGGTTCACCTTCGATCACGTGGTCAGCGGCATGGTCGTCGGCTGCCGCCGCGACACCAAGGAGCTGTTCGCCGTGCGGGCCGCGCGCAACCGGGTCCGCACGCGAGTGCTCAATCCCGGTGAGCCGGCGTGGGCGGCGTATCCGGCTCTGCCCTACGAGACCGAGATCGACCGGTGGCAGGTGCGTCGCCGGCGACGCCGGCCACGGGTGGATCAACCGACGGACAACGTGGTCGACCTGCGGCGGACCAGTGGGTCGTGACGCCACCGCTTGCACCACACCAGCAGTCGCAGCAGAATGCATGCATGGTGTCGATCACGATTCGTGACGTACCGCAGGAGACCCGCAACGAGCTGGCAGCGCGAGCCGCCCGGAGCGGCCGGTCCCTGCAGGAGTACCTCCGCCTCCAGCTCGTGGAGATCGCCGACCGGCCGGACCCCGAGGAGTGGGTGTCCCGGGTGCAGGCTCGTGTCCAGCGTGAGGATGTCGAGCTCTCGCTCGACGAGATCCTGGACGCTCGGGACGCCGACAGGCGATGACCCTGGTCGTCGATGCCTCTGTGTTGCTGGCCGGTCTGGTCGACAACGGAGCGGCGGGAGGTTGGGCACGCGAGCAGCTGCGCACGCCCCACCTGCTCGCCCCGCACGTCCTGCCCGTGGAGGTCACCAGTGGGCTGCGTCGACTCGTCAGCGGGGGAGTGGTCTCTCCCGGGGCGGCGTACGCGGCGCTGCACGAACTGCACGAACGGCGGATCGACCTCTACCCGTTCGAGCCGTTCACCGACCGGGTCTGGGAGCTGCGCGCCAACGTCACGGCGTACGACGCGTGGTACGTCGCCCTGGCCGAGGCCCACGGCTGTGCCCTGGCCACGCTCGACCACCGCCTCGTCGAGGCGCCGGGGCCGGTGTGCGATTTCGTGACCTCCTGATGCGTCGCCCGGCGGGCGGCCCCGCTCGGGCCAGCCTCAGGTGCGGGAGCGCAGCGCCTCACGAGCGAGCTGCCGGCCCATGGGCGGGACCGTGCCCCGGTCGCCCGGCACGCGGTCCGCCCCCACCACCTGCAGGACGGTCCAGGTCGGGCGTGCCAGCTCTCGGGACGCGACGGGCGACGGGGGCAGGTGGTCCACCGCCCAGCCGGCGCTCCAGAGCAGATCGGGGCCGTGCACGCCCATCCCGTCGTGAGGCTCCAGCCCGGCCGCCAGGGACAGCAGCATCACAACGCCGGCGTCCCGTTGGTGCAGCTTGCTTCCCAGGGGGAGCCGCTCAACCAAGTGCTGCCACAGCCCCTCGGGGTCGCCGGTGAGCCGAGTCCCGAGCTTCGTCGGGATCAGCCACCCCTTCGACTTGCGCAGCAGGCCCAGGGCCTGGCCGGTCTCGCGCAGGTTGAGCACCGGAAGGGTGAGGTCCTCGCGGTTTCCCTTGCCGATCCAGGTCTCCAGCATGTCCAACTCGTCGACCAGCGTGGTCACGGCCGTCGGGGGCAGCCACCCGGCCTTGGTGAGACGCACGCCGTCCGGGCCCAGCACCGCGAGCAGGCGCAGCAGCGGGCGCACCAAGGCTGCCCGCCCTGCGGCGTCCGGACCGTCGGCGTCGTCCAGTCGGGCGGCCGACACCAACGCCGCCAGTGGCTTCGACGCCCCCCTGCTCCGCTCGACGAGATCGGTCAGGGCGGCACTGAATCCGAGCCCTCGCTCGGCCAGGGCCTCGGCCACGGCCCGGGTCCCGCCGAGCCCGGCGACGGCATCCCGGACGAGCCGGTCCGCCTCCTCGACCGAGAGTTCCGCCGGGTCGTAGTCGACCGGGAGCCAGTCGAGCAGCCCCGGGTCGGCGCCGTCGGGGTCCGCGAAGGCCCGAAGGACCTCGTCGTACCCGCCGATGCCGCCGCAGTCCTCGGGCGGACAGGCACGGCGGCCCCCGGTCACCGCTGCCCGGGGCGCCTCCTCGTCGTGCTCCAGGACCTCCTCGAGGCGCAGGGTGTGCTCCCACCCGTCCCCGAAGTCGTACTCGTAGAAGAGCCGGTCGCCCACCTCGGTCAGCACCTGGTCGAGGTGCACGTCGCGTTCGTGGAGCCCCTCCTCGCCCTCCTCCTCGTCGAAGTCGGTGAGGAAGGGGTCGACCATGTGGTCCCGTCGCCCCGGGCCGGCCAGGAAGTGGTGCAGGTGGGTGTCCGTCCAGCCCATGGCCGCCTGCAGGATCTCGTGCACGTCGGCCAGGGTCAGGTCGCTGGCCAGCTCCAGCCGCCGCCAGACCGGAGGCTTCGCGTGGTCCAGGTCCACCCGCACGCGGTAGCGGACGGGTTCGTCGCGACGCTCGCCCAGGGTCGCCTGTCGACGCAACGGTGGCATGGATGGTTGCCCTGTCGCCAACAGCTGCTGCACCAGGGTCGCGGGGTCGTGGCCCTGTGCGAGAAGCTCCCGGGCGAGTCGCTCGGCCTCGACGCGCGGATCCGGATCCGCGACTGCCCCCTCGTCACCGGAACGAGAGCCGCCGGGGAAGGGGATGACGTTGTCTCCGGCACCGGTCATGGCGCCCATGATATGTGGGCGTGAAGGTGGCTGGGCGGGCATCCCGCACCCGCCTCTCCCACATGGGGGTTGACGGGGACGAGCGGTCGCAGGAACGTGAGGTACCCGCCCCTCCGCGTCTCGGGAGCCCTCATGTCGTCTCGTGCCCTCGCCGCCGCCACGCTCTGCCTCTCCGTCGCGAGCATCGGTCTCCTCGCTCCACCGACGGCCGCCCACGATCGGCACGCCGGGGCCGATCGCGACCGTCACGAGCGACACGACCGGGACTGGCGCGACCACGAGGCCCCGGAGAAGGTCCCCACCAGCACCGGGTACGGCGGCGCGGTCTCCACCGTCGATCCCTACGCGAGCCGGGTCGGCATCCAGGTGCTGAAGGACGGCGGCAACGCCGTCGACGCGGCCGTCGCGACCGCGGCCGCCCTCGGCGTGACCGAGCCGTTCAGCTCCGGCCTCGGGGGCGGTGGCTTCTTCGTCCACCACGACGCGCGGACCGGCGAGGTCCACACCATCGACGGCCGGGAGACCGCGCCGAAGAAGATGCGGCGCGACGCCTTCATCGACCCCGAGACCGGGGAGCCCTACCCCTTCAGTCCGGAGCGGGTCACCAGCGGCGTCTCGATCGGCGTACCCGGGACCCCCGCGACCTGGGAGACCGCGCTGGCGGAGTGGGGGACCATCGACGAGGACGAGGCCCTCCGGCCGGCGATCCAGCTGGCCCGCCGGGGCTTCGAGGTCGACCAGACCTTCCACGACATGGTCGCCGACAACCAGGAGCGGTTCGAGGCCTTCACCACCACGCCTGACCTGTTCCTCCCCGACGGCGAGCCCCCGGAGGTCGGCTCGGTCCTGCGCAACCCCGACCTCGCGCGGACCTACCGGCTGCTGCAGCGCAAGGGCCTCGACGCGTTCTACCGCGGCGACATCGCCAAGGAGATCGTGCGGGCCGTGCGCCGGCCACCCACGAGCGAGGACACCGACCTGCCGGTGCCGCCCGGGGACATGCGGCTGCGCGATGTGAAGAAGTACCAGGCGCCCGTCCAGGACCCGACGCACTCGGACTACCGGGGCCTCGACGTCTACGGCATGGCCCCGCCGTCCTCCGGCGGCTCCACCGTCGGCGAGGTCCTCAACATCCTCGAGCGGTTCGACGTCGCGTCGATGGGCGAGACCGAGGCGCTGCACCACTACCTCGAGGCCAGCGCCCTGGCGTACGCCGACCGCGGCGCCTACCTCGGCGACGCGGCGTACGTCGACGTCCCGCTGGAGGACCTGCTCTCCGACGAGTTCGCCGCCGAGCGTGCCTGCGAGATCGGGCCCACCGCCGCCGAGAAGCCGGTCGCCGCCCAGGACGTCGCGGAGTACGACGGCGAGTGCGACCCCGAGTCGGGCGCAGCCGAGGGAGACGGTGAGGACACCGAGGGCCCCGAGACCACGCACCTGACGGTCAGCGACAAGTGGGGCAACGTGGTGTCGTACACGCTCACCATCGAGCAGACCGGCGGCTCCGGCATGGTGCTGGACGACCGGGGCTTCCTGCTCAACAACGAGCTGACCGACTTCTCCGCCGTGTGGGAGGCCGACGACCCCAACCGGATCGCGGGAGGCAAGCGGCCGCGCTCCTCGATGGCACCGACGATCGTGCTCGACGATGGAGAGCCCTACCTCGCCCTCGGGTCGCCCGGCGGCTCCACGATCATCACCACCGTCGCGCAGATGCTGTTCAACCACGTCGACCGCGGCATGGACCTCGAGGAGGCGATCGCGGCGCCGCGCGCCACCCAGCGCAACACCGCCGACGTGCTCGCCGAACCGGCGTTCATCGGGCGGTACGGCGTCGGGCTGGAGGCGCTGGGGCACACCTTCTCGACGGTGGAGGAGATCGGGGCCGCGACCGCGATCGGCTTCGGTGACGGCGGTTTCCTCACCGCCGTGGCCGAGCCGGAACGACGCGGCACCGGCACGGCCCTGGTCGTGAAGCCGGAGTAGGTGGTCACAGGCTCGGGAACCGCTAGCGTGGTTGCGTGCCGGACGACTTCGTGATCGCGCGCAACCCGGACCCGGACTCGACGCTGCCCTACCTCCTGCGCCTCCCACTCGGTGACGGAGTGATCCTCAAGAGCCGTGAGACCTGGCCCCGCACCAACAAGGTCTACTGCCACCGGGTCGAGGAGTGGCCCGCCGAGGCCGAGGTGGTCGAGCGGGTGCCCACCCGCAGCTGTGTACGCCGCGGCGCGGCGATCGACCTGGTGCTCGAGCGTGGTCGTGAGCGCCGCTCCCAGTTCGTGATGACCCGGGTCCGGGGCGGACGCCAGGTGATCTTCTGGCAGACCGCCCGCACCACCAAGCAGGCACGTCCAGCCGTCCGGACGCCGACGGCGCGGGCCGCAGGCGTCGCGGACCTCGAGATCGTGGTGGACTCCCGGGAGCGCTACGCCTACTCCTTCCCGGACCGGCAGGTGCGGACGACCCGTGCTGGGCTCGCTGCGGGCGACTACGGGATCGTGCGCGACGGGGCCCTGCTGGCCACGGTCGAGCGCAAGAGCCTGCCGGACCTGGTGGGCTCGTTGACCTCCGGCTCCTTGCGCTACCAGCTGGCCGACCTGGCCGCCGTACCTCGCGCGGCGGTGGTCGTCGAGGACCGGTGGTCGGCCGTGTTCAAGCTCGACCGGGTCCGGCCGGCGGTGGTGGCCGACGGTGTCGCGGAGTGCCAGGTGCGTTGGCCGGGCGTGCCGATCGTCTTCTGCGAGACGCGCAAGCTGGCCCAGGAGTGGACCTACCGCTTCCTCGCCGCAGCCGCCGTCATCCTCGAGGAAGAGAGCGGGGCCGAGCAGGTCGTCGCCGACCTCGCTGCGGCGCCTCCGCTCGCGCCGGCTCCGCCCACCGCTGCCGAGGTGCGGGCGTGGGCGTGGGAACAGGGGTACGCCGTCTCCGACCGCGGCCGAGTCCCTGCCCACGTGCTCGAGGCCTACCGACAGGAGCAGGGGACGGGGATGATGGACCGATGACACCCCGTCGTGACCCGGATCGGACCCGATGACGTCCCGCCCGGTCGACCTGCGCACGTTGCTCGCTGCGGTGGCCCGAGGCGACGCGGAGGCCGTGCGTGCCGAGCTCCGGGACGGGGAGATCGGCGACCTGCTCCAGCTGGCCGGTGACGGCGTCCACGTCGTCCTCGACGCGGGGCTCGATGGGGGAGAGGACCTGGCGCGCACCGTCATCGACGGCCTGCGCGAGCGCGACGAGCTCGGCGACGACGTCCTGGCCGAGGACCTGGAGGCCCGACTGACCGGGGTCGTGATCGACGCGCGCCGGGTGGCGGTGAACCTGGACGAGGTGGCCTACCTGCTGGAGGGCGACCCGCTCGAGCCGGGCGGCTTCCTCGACCTGCACACCGGTGAGGTGCTCCACTCAGCCCTCACCGACCCCGCCGAGGTCGGGGAGGACGCCTACGTCGATGTGGAGGAGGAGCCCGATCGCTGGCTGACCCTGGAGCGCCTCGGTTCCCGGGACGGGTGGGAGGACATGGCGGCGTTCGCCGCACGCCAGGACGACCCGCTCCGCGAGCTGCTGGAGGTGGCGATCTCCGGACCGGGCGCCTTCCGTCGGTTCCGGGACGTGGTGGACCGGCACGACCTCGTCGACGAATGGCGGGCGTACGCCGACGACCGCACCATCGGACGCGCCCGCGCCTACCTGGCCGAGGAGGGCATCCGGGCCCGCCCGCACTGACCGCGTCCGCGCCGGGGCCGGCCACCTACCTGAGCACGAGCTCGTCCCCGGCCACGTCCACGCGGACGCCGCCGTACCGTCGGCTGATCCGGTCCACCGTCCGCCCCAGCCACGCGGTGTCCGCCTCGCTGGCGCGCTCCAGGCGCAGGCGCCGGCTCCGGAACGGCACCATCCGTAGGTCGAGCAACCGGCCGGACCCGGGGTCCACCCGCACCAGGTGCAGCAGCCGCAGGTCGCCGCGGTACCGCTCGTACCCCGAGATCCCCTCGTAGTCGTTGATGAAGTCCCCGCAACCGTGCAGCACCAACCGGTCGCCGTGGACCTCGACCGGACGTGGGTGGTGGGAGGAGTGCCCGTGCACGAGGTCCACCCCGTGCTCGACGAGCCGGTGGGCGAAGCTCGCCTGGTCCCGCGGCACGGCGTACCCCCAGTTGTGGCCCCAGTGGATCGAGACCACGGCGACGTCGCCGGGGCGCTTGGCCCGGCGTACCCGCTCCCCGACCTCGTCGGCCACGCGCGCCGAGAGGTCGGCGACGACGGCGACACCCGGCCGGTCGGTGGTGGCCGCCCAGCGCAGCGGCACCCCGCTCGAGGGGGTCCCGATCGACCACAGCAGCACCCGGCCGCCGGGCACCGGCAGGGTGAGCGGGCGCCACGCCTCGTCCCGGTCGTGGCCGGCGCCGACCGCGGCCAGTCCCGCCGAGCCGAGGGCCTCGAGGGTGTCCTCGAGCCCGTCGACGCCGAAGTCGAGCACGTGGTTGTTCCCCAGCGCGCACGCGTCCACTCCCGCGGCGGTGAGGCACGCGAGGTTGCCCGGATGCATCCGGTAGAGCACCGGCTTGTCGACCTGCGGCGTCCCAGCCGCGGTGACGCTGGTCTCGAGGTTGATGATCCGCAGGTCCGGCGCCGCCTCGTCGAGGGCCGCCAGCGCGTCGCCCCACGGGTACGCCGGCCCGACCGGCCGGGGGATCGGCCCGTGGGCGCGCTCGGCGAGCCGCACGTAGTCCCGGGCGTCGGTCAGGTGGCCCTCCCACAGCTGCGGGTCGCCCGGGCTGGGCAGCACCTGGTCCACGCCGCGACCGGTCATCACGTCCCCGGCGAGGGCGATCAGGATGCCCTGACGGTCCACCCCTCGACCGTAGCCCGCCACGGGGGTGGCTGGTCACTCGTCCGGTCACTCCTCCGGCCACCGCGCCATGGCCCACTCCCAGTCCACGCGTTCCTGCTCGAGCCGGACGTGCTCGTCGTGGTGGTCGGACACCAGGTCGCGATACACGACCTGCTCCTCGCCGGTCAGCCGGTCCAGCGCCGCCGAGGTCGGGGAGGGCTCCCTGACCCAGCGGTCACGGTGGGCCAGGAGTGTCTCCTCGTCCATCAGGAGCGACTCCGCCTGTGGCAGCCAGGCACGCAACTGGTTGAGGATGGCGAAGCCGTGGGTGTCCAGGTCACCCCAGTAGTGCACCCGAGCGTCCCGAAGCCACCGCAGCGATCCCACGCGGGCCACCCGGAAGCCCTCGCCGAAGAGCACC
The DNA here is from genome assembly GCA_964600305.1 of uncultured Nocardioides sp. Lineage (GTDB taxonomy): Bacteria > Actinomycetota > Actinomycetes > Propionibacteriales > Nocardioidaceae > Nocardioides. The sequence goes on from CAZRKV010000017.1 coordinate 9,724, forward strand.
ACCCCCTCGGACGGCACCGGCACGCTGAGGAAGGTGATCTCGTTCTCGACGATCACGGCGGACCGCACCGAGACGCGCGCGTCGGCGAGCTCCTCGACCCGGAGCGTCGCGTCGGACAGGTGGTCGGGCATGCCGAGGAACCCGGGTTCGAACCGCAGCCGAACCATGGCCGGCCTGTCCCGGTATCCCAGAGATGGTGCGAACCGGTCGGCACGGCGTTCCGCACCGAGGAGCTCCGCGAGCAGCCCTCGGTGGCGCTCGATGAGCTTGGTGTCCACGCCGGGTGCCGACACCTCCCGCAGGTACGCCCCGCTGCCACGGTGAGCCACCAGCCAGTCGTACGCCGCCAGCAGGCGGGGCCACTCCTCGTGCAGCTCGAGCGCCGCCAGCGGTCTGCGCAGGACCCACTCCCGGGCTGGGGGGTGGCCCGCGACCTGGGCCAGCACCGAGTCGTACCGCCGGACCTGGTGGGTGACCCCCAGCAAGCGCCACGCCTGCTCGTAGTCGGCGACCACGGCGCGGGCCGGGACGGTGTTGCGTCCGAGCTCCCGGCCGCCGACCTGCTTGTCGAGGATCTCGTAGCACGGCCCGGCGGCGGTGCGCGCACCCCGGCGGAGCTCCTCGATCCAGGAACGGACCCGTTCGAGCTCCGGCCCGATCTCGCTCACCCTGGGGCCATGCAACGGCAGGTCGACGACGGGGAACGGGTCACCACGCCCGTAGCAGGTGAGCAGCTCACCTGTGTCCCAGCGCCGGCGTACCCGGTCCCGGATCGTCCCGGGAGTGCTCCACCCCGACACCGTCACGTCCGTGCCCCGCGGCGATCCCGAAACTCCTCGATCGACAGGTTCTGCAGGCGTGAGTTGGCGCCGTCGCGGTTGTCGACGAAACCGATGGAACGCACGTAGGGCTCGATCACGTGCACCTTCTGCAGCGGGGTCACGATCAGCAGCTGGAGGCCGAGTCGACCGAAGAGCTCCAGCGCGTAGCGCGTGGAGACATCCGAACCGCGCCCGAAGGCCTCGTCGATCACCGCGAACCGGAAGTCCCGTGACCGGGTGGTGCCCCAGTCGAGGCCGAACTGGTAGGCGAGGGAAGCCGCGAGGATGGTGTAGGCGAGCTTCTCCTTCTGCCCGCCCGACTTCCCGTCGGAATCCCGGTAGTGCTCCCACTCCTCCTCGGTCTGCCTGTCCAGCTCGGCGGCCGAGAACGTGAACCAGGTGCGGACGTCGGTGACCCGGCGGGTCCACGCCTTGTCGCTGTCCGTGTGGCCCTCCCGGCCGCGGAACCGGTCGATGATCCGCTTCACCTCCAGGAACCGGGCCTCCGAGTACCGATCGTCGTCCTCGCCCGACAGGGCGCTGTCGGTGGTGGCACGCAGCTCGTCGCGGAACTGCCGGACCTCCTGGTTGCTCGTCGTCTCTGCGACGAGCTTGATGAACCGACCGGGGTTGTAGTCGATCGCGCCGAGCGACTCGTTGATCCGGTCCACCCGCGCGAGGATGTCGTCGGCCTGGCGTCGCAGCCAGGTGTGGAAGCCGGCGAGCTCGCGGATGGTGTTGGTGTTGAGCTGGTGCTTGAACTCCGCCTCGAATCGAGGCAGGTCATCGCGAGCGACGCGATCCCGGAAGGTGCGGTACTCCGAAGCGGCCTCGACGGTCGCGTCCATCTCCGTGGTCGCTTCCGGCCAGGCAGTGCGGATGGACTGCATCTGTTGCTGCGCTGCGAGGGCAAGGCCGTTCATGCGGCCGGTGATCCGGTCGATCCGGTCGGTGAGCTCACGAGTCAGGTCGGCAGCGGCCCGGTCGCAGGCCTCGGGGTCCAGGACCGGGACGTCGAGGAGAGCTTCGAGGTCGGGGTACGTCGCCCGGGCGTCCTCCAGCGTGTCCCCCGGTTCCGCCTCCACCTCGGTTGCCGCCCGGCGACGCTGGTGGGCGGTTCGGTGGAGGTCGCTGCGCAGACCGCCCAGGGTGTCGGTGAGCCGGGATCGATCCCGTTCCGCCTCGGCGATGGAGTCGCGGGTGGCGCCCAGGGTCCGGTCGATCTCGGCCAGCTCCGCGGACCCCTCGAGGAGCCGCGCCCGCTCCGCCGTGGCCTGCGCGGCCTGCTCCTCGGCGGTGGCCGCGTCCAGCTCGCTCCACCGCGGATAGTGAGCCAGCCCGGTCAGGGCGTCGCCGACGGCGCGCGCGGCCTCCCGCCGGGTGCCGAGCTCCGCCCGGCGGGCCTCCACCCTCTCCAGCTCGGTGTCCAGGTCGCCGTGGACCCCGGTCAGGGCGGCGACCTTGCGCTCGTTCGAGCGGCCCAGGACCCAGCGTCGTGCGTCGTCCACGCGCGAGCGATCGTCCTTCTCGTGGCGTTCGCCCGACCGGATCTGCCCCTCACGGGTGATGGCCCGGCGGTGGTGGCGGAGCTCCTCGGCCGATCCCACGCAGACGTGGTCGGCTCGGTGACCGAGCTCGTTCGTCACGTAGTCGGCGAACGGGCCCTGCTCCACCTCGAGAACGTCGAGCAGCCGCGGCCCGTCCGCATCCCGGGACGGCCGGCTCCGGACCACTCGCTCGGGCACCCGGTGGTACACCAGCCTGGCACCGAGGTGTTGAGCGTTGACCCAGGCGGCGACGGCGGCGTAGTGCCGCTGCGGAACCAGGAGGGAGAGGGCGAAGCCCCGGAGGAGTCGTTCCGCCGCCCCACGCCACTCCGCATGGTCGTCGCCCACCTCGACGAGCTCCCCCACGAACGGCAGCTCCTCGGCCGGGATGCCGACCCCGGTGCACAGCCGATCCCGCAGCTCCAGGCTCTGCCACGGCAGGTTCGACCGCCGGCCGGCGAGGCTGGCGAGCTCGCGCTCCACCTCCTCGAGCCTCCGACGCAGCTCCGACCGCTGCTGCAACGCCTGGGCGACCTCGTCGTCGAGGGCCTGCTGGCGCGGTGCGTGCCCCTCGCGCAGCCGCTCGGCCTCCTGCTGGCGTGCTTGGAACGCCTCGGCATCAGTGGCGGGGGCCAGCCCGGCTGCGGCCAGGAGCGCGGTGTACTGCTCGTGCCGCCCGTGGCGCTGGGTTGCCTCGTCCTGCCAGTGCTTCGTCTGGTGCTCGAGCTCGGCGAGCCGATCACCGCCGGCCCGGGCACGCGCCGTCAGCAGCCCGTCGCGGCGAGCATGGAGCTGTTCCAGCTCTGCACCGACCTGCTCGAGCTCGCTCTCCCGGGCAGCGACCTGGTTCTCCAGGGCTTCGAGGGACCGGGCCAGCAACGTGACCTGTTGCTCCAAGAAGTAGAGGCGAACGGCCCGACGTCGGCGTTCGGCAAGCTCTCGCTCCGCCCGTGCGGCGTCGTGCTTGTCCAGCACGCCCACCAACGGGTCCAGCTGTGCCAGCTGGTCCTTCGCCCGGCGTACGGCGTCGTGGGCGCGGGTGAGGTCCTCGAAGTGCCGCACGATGGTGGCGACCCGATCGTCGGCGTCGGCCGGTTCGAGCATGTGCTCGCGCACGAACTCGGTGAGGTTGCCCACCGACTTCATGGACACGGTCTGGTGGAACAACTCCATCGCTTGCTCGGAGCGGATGCCCAGCAGTCTGCGCACGTGGCGGGCGTACTCGGGGAAGCCTTGGTGCACCTCGGCCCCGTCGTTGCGGAGTCGGCGACGCAGCGCGTTGAGGTCGCTGCCGAAGTTGGCGAAGTCGTCGGCGATGGTCAGGTCCGCGGGGGCCGTGACGTAGAAGCGGTCCGGCTGGCCGCCGCGGTTCCGTTGGGTGAGGACGAGTGCCAGGGTGACCTGCTCGTCGTACCCGGCGTTGCGGAACACTCCGAGGATGACGGAGAAGTGCCCGCTGCCGCGCAGGGCCACCGGGCGCGAGGAGCCGGTCGACTCCACTCGCTCGGACTTGTAGTGGCCGAGCACGTAGCTGCGCAGGGTGCGTTCCCTGGACTCCGACCCGGCGGCTTTGTTGTAGGCGATCCGGTGTGCGGGGAGCAACAGGGTCGTGACGGCGTCGACGAGCGTGGACTTGCCGCTGCCGATGTCGCCGGTGAGCAGAGTGGTGTCGCTATCGAGCCGCAGTGTCCAGACGCGGCCGTCGAAGGTGCCCCAGTTGTAGACCTCGACGCGGTCCAGGCGGTACCCGGGACGAAGGTCGGGGTCGGCGAGCTCGACCTCGGCGAACAGGCCTTCACTCATCCGTCGCACCTCCGGTCACGTGCTCGCGGTAGTCGGCCAGCTTGCCGGCGAAGTCCGACAAGGTCTGCGCATCGACGTAGGCCTTCAGGATCCGGCGGACCTCCCAGGTGTCGCGTTGGCCTCTCAAGGGTTGCAGGAAACCGAGGTCGACCACCTTCTTGATGGTGCTGTCGATCTGGTCCAGCTGGCGGGCCTCGTTGGTGGAATCGTGCAGGAACAGGGCCAGCATGTCGCTGATCTGCTCACGGGAGAGGATCAGTCGGCTCTCGGTGCTGGAGGACTCGAACTCGACCATCCGTTTGCGCAGCAGCACCAGGAGCAGGCTCACCGGGAAGGAGAGCTTGCGGCGGCGGACCAGGCGGGGGAGCTGTTCGGCGTCCTCGTCCTCACGCGTGCGGAGGAAGGCGTAGCCCTCGCCGTCGTCGACGACCACGTCGAGGCCGATGGTGTCGAAGTGATCGCGCACCGGCGCGATGCCGCGGGTCAGGGTGCCCCACACCTGCTCGTGGGTCTCGCGGTAGACCACGCCCTGCATCAGCTGGACCACCGCCGTGGAGACGGCCAGCTCCTCGGGGCTCTTCATCGCCGGCTCACCGTGGCCTCCGGCATCCGGACGGTACGCCGCCGCGCCTGGTCGTCGACGTACTCCAGCCGGACCTCACGTCCCTCGTCGAGCTCGATGTGGAGGTCCTCGTCGGTCAGCGCCAGGTAGGCGACCAGCTCGGCGATCCCCTCGCGTAGCGGGTACAGCTCGAGGATCTCGGCGAGCGACGTGGAGGACCGGGCCGGCAGCACCGTCCGGATCTGCTCGGCCAGCCGGGCCTGGTCCACGAAGGTCTGCTCGAAGAGGACGGCGGTGTCCAGCTCCTCCTCCGCAGTCTCCAGCTCGCTGTCCACCTCGCTCGTCGGCGCCGGGTCGTAGAGTGGGCGCTCGAACGGCAGGCTGATCTGAAGCCGGGACTCGTCGATCTCCATCCCCGCCTCCGGGGAGGAGTCGCGCAGCTCGAGAGCGACCGCCTCGATCGACCGGACCAGCTCCAACACGCGGCGATTCTCCACCCACACCTGGTCGTCGAGGAACCGACGCAGCTGCTCGGAGAGGCGGCGTACCGTCTGCTGCGTGCGCTCAGCGGCATCGAACCAGTCGTGGTGCACCATCCGCATCCGGGGGTCGGTCTCGACTGCATCCAGCGACTGGACCTTGCTGAGCAGCTCGGTGAGCTCGTCCTGGCGGTCCTGGGAGAGGAGGAACTCGTAGAAGGCCTGGAAACTGCGCCCCTCGTCGGAGGCTGCGATGTCGGTCCGGTCACCCACCAGGGAGGCCAGCAGTTCGCCCTTGCCGCCGTCCCAGGTGGCGATCCTCTCCCGGGCTGCGCGGTCCAAGGCGCGGAAGTTCTCCTCCACCTCACGGAAGTCCGACAGCAGGTCGCGCGCGGTGCTGGCGAAGAAGGCGTAGCGCTCGCGGAGCGCCGTGTCTCCCATCGGGGCGATGGTCCCGGACTCCACCTCGGCGATCTCCCGGTCGATCTCCGCCCGGCGCCGGTGCAGCTCCGCCAAGCGGGTGTCCGGATCGGTCTCGGAGCCGTAGGCGATCTGGCGCAAGAGCTCGACCAGAGTGTGCAGCCGGGACTCCGTGCCCACGCTGGGGCGGCTGCGCAGGGACTGGACGAACGCGTAGGCCTTCTCCAGCGCCGGCGTCGCGTCGTAGTGCACCTCGTCGGAGCGGTCAGCGTAGAAGCGTCGCAACCAGCCGACCTCGTGGCGCGCCCACTCGTCGAGGTAGTGCAGCGGGTCGCCCTGGTACCGCTCCTCCCCGTCCCGGGCGAGGACGTCGAGGTGCTCCTCGAGCCGCTCGACGAGGTAGGAGGCGGGCCGGGCGCCAGCGTTCTCCTCGACGAACACCCGGCCCAGGAAGGACAGCACCAGAGGCGCGTTCCGGGCACGGAGCAGCCGCCAGGCTGCGTTGCGGTCCTGCAGCAGGGTGATCGTGTCGGCGTCCATCGCTCCTCAGACGCTAGACCCTCGCGGTGACAGTGGTGTGGTGCGTCTCGGCGTGGTCCGGTCGAGAGGTCCCGTGAGGCGACGACGGCATCCTGATGCCCGAACCTTGATGTTATGATGCGTCCATGCGGACGACCATCACGATCGACGACGAGCTGCTGGGCCAGGTCAAGGTCCTCGCGGCCAGGAGCCACCGCTCCATCGGGTCGGTGATGGAGGACGCGTTGCGCCGGTTCCTCGCCGAGCAGCAGGCGTCTCGCGCAGGTGACTTCACGCTGCCCCGCCATGCGTACGACGAACCCGGGCTGCGCCCCGGCGTGGACCTGCTCGACCACGAGCGCCTCGCCGAGCTCCTCGGGGACGACGAGCTCTCGTGATCGTCCCGGACGTCAACGTGCTCGTCCTCGGCCTGCGGCCGGACGCGTCCGACGTCGGGGAGCGGGTCCGCACCTGGCTGGAACGCAGTCTGGCCGGGGCTGAGCAGGTGGGGGTCACCGAGCAGTCGCTGGCGGCGATGGTCCGCCTCGTCACGAACTCACGCATCTTCCGCGAACCGTCCACACCCCAGCAGGCGCTGGACTTCGCCCAGGCCGTGCTCGGCGCGCCCGCGGCCCTCGTGCACCGGCCGGGACCACGCCACTGGGAGGTCTTCAGGGACCTGGTCGTCGGGCACCGGTTGCGGGGCAACGACGTGCCGGACGCCTACCTCGCGGCGCAGGTCGTCGAGGCCGGCGCCCACCTGGCCACGCTCGACCGTGGCTTCGCCCGCTTCGAGGGGGTCCGCACGATCGACCCGCTGATCGGGTGATCGCCTCGGTCAGAGGTCGCTCTCGGGGGCCCAGGTGACGTCGTACCGGTCGGCCTCCGGCTCGACGTAGCGCACCAGCCGCTCGCCCTCCTCCACCAGCGCTGCCCGGTCCGCGCGCGGGACCCGGCCGAAGGGCTCCAGCCGCAGCCGGGCCGTGGCGGCCTCCGTCCCGACCGACCAGCGGCCCGCCACCAGCCCGTCGACGAGGAACGTCGGCAGGAAGTCGCCGTTCTTCCGCACCACCGCCGGCACGTGCACGTCGGGCAGGACGCGGTCGCGGACGGCGTACGCGATCAGCAGGCTGTCCCACCGCGACAGGAACCGCGGCGGCGCGGGCACGTCCTCGTCCGGATGGGGCAGGTCGACCAGGTCGACCAGCTCGCGGCCGTCGGGCGCCACGTAGCGCACCACCTCCTCGCCCAGGGCGGCGAGGAGGTCGCGCACCGGCGTGACCCGGCGCTGCCCCGCCCACTTGGCGAAGTCCGCCACCGAGGCCGGGCCGTACGCCGCCAGGTAGCGCCGCAGCGTGGTCTCCAGCGCCTCCGCGAACGAGGGCTGCGCCACCTCACCGAGCCGCACCTCGGAGGTGACGTACGCGGGCTTGCCGTGCTCGCGCCACAGCCCGCTCGGGGGCACGTGCACCAGACCGCCGGCGGCCGAGCCCAGGCGGAACCACGCGTTGCGGACCCCGTCCGGGACGTGCTCCGCCGCGTCGACCCCCGGGTGCCGCGCGGCGAGGTGGGCCTCGATCTCGGCGACGGTGCGCGGCTCGGTGCAGTACGCCCGCAGCTCGGTGTTGAGCCGGTGCAGGTCGAGCCCGGCCCGTCGCGCGCTCGGCGCCCAGGTGCCCAGTCGAGCGTCCGCCGTCGCGACGTCGTACGCCGCGAGGTCGCGCGCCGCCACCAGGTGCAGCGTCGTGCGCATCAGCGTCGCCTTCACCACCGTGCCCTCGTGCAGGGCCGACTCGAGGTCGGCGATCCGTTGCGCCTCCCTCCGTGACCACAGCGCCACGTAGGGCTGGTCGGCGTGCTGGGCCTGCAGTCCGGCCAGCCGGGCGACGGCCTCGGGGGCAGGCGCGACGAGCCGCTCCACGAGGCCCTGCCGGACCAGCGTGGCGCGGTTGAGCGCTCGCGTCGAGATCGGCCGTGGGTCGGGTCCCCGGGTGCTCACGCGGCTGACGGTAGCCCAGGTGGGTAGCGCAGCCCGGCCGCCGTTGTCGGTGGCTGCCACTAGACCTGTTCCCAGCACGAGGAGGGGGAGCGACGATGAGTGACACGGGGGACCTGATCGACCTGGACCACGCGGTCCGGACCGGGTGGGAGCAGCTGCGGGCCGACCTGGTCGGCTACGTCGACCGGATGCCCGACGGGGCGGTGCTGACGGCGCGGGCGCTGGTCGGGGAGGAGCCGGTCGGTGGGTGCGCGCCCTGGGTGCGGGTGCAGCGGCACGGGCCGCTGGTGTTCGTGACCGCGCCGTCCAACGCCCACCTCGCCCCGGCGCACCGGCTCGACGAGGCCGCCGAGCGGTGGATGACCGAGCACGGGTGGGACGACGTGTTCGCCCACCTCGCCGCACCGGGGGGCCTCGACCTGGGGGACCACTTCGCCGACGTGGGGTCCCGCGTCCAGGCGCGGGCCCCCGACCGGCTCGCCGGGCAGGTCGTCGACGCCCTGCGCGAGGCCTACGGCGTGGTCCACCCGGCGATGCTGCTCGTCCGCGGCGAGCGGGACGAGGGCGCCTGGAGGGCGGTCGGTCGGATCGTGCCCGAGGGGGCTGGTGGTGCCGGTTCCGCCCCGGTCCACCCCGGCACCGCGAGTGGGCTCACCGCCGAGGTCGGGGCCGCGTTGGCCCGCCACCAGGGGGCACCGGTCGAGCCGGACGCCACCGGCGGGTACGCCGTCCCGGTGGCCGGCACCCGGTTCCGGGTGCGGGCCCGGGGCGACGCGTCGGTGGTCGAGGTCGACGGCGCCCTGGTGGTGGACGTGGTCGACGTCCGGGCTGCCCGGGCCTGGTTGCCCCGGCTCAACATGACCTCGCCCTGGGGTGAGCTCTACCTCGACGGCAGCCAGGTGCGGCTGCGGGCCAACCTGCTCGCCGCGCCGTTCGTGCCCGAGCACCTCGCCCGTGGGCTGGCGCTGCTCGAGCGACAGGTGGAGGTCGCCGCGCCCAAGCTGGTGGCCCGGGCAGGAGGACGGCGCAGCCCGGTGGCCGAGCCACCCGCAGGCCCCGGGGGGGAACGGCCCCGCCCCGGGGGGGGGGGGGCCGGGCCCGGCCCTCCCGCGATG
>CAZRKV010000018.1:0-18963 GCA_964600305.1 uncultured Nocardioides sp.
AGGCGCGCCCTCGGGGCCACCCGGCCCGGGCTCCCGCTCGGCCCGCCACCGGGCAGGGGTGCGCCCGGTCCACCGACGGAACGCGTGGATGAAGCTGGTCGCTTCGGCGTACCCCAGCCGCAGGGCGACGTCCTCCACCCCGAGGACCCCGGTGGCCAGCAGGCGCACCGCGAGCTCCCGGCGGACCTCGTCGAGCAGCTCGCGGAAGCCGGTGCCCTCGTCGGCCAGCCGGCGCCGCAGCGTCCGCACGCTCATCCCCAGTCCGGCCGCGACCTCCTCCATCCCGCCGCCGAACGCGAGCCGCTGGGTCAGCAGCACCCGGACCCGGCCGGCCACGTCCGCGCGGTCGCGCCGTCGTCGGGCCATGTCGGCGCACAGCGCCTCGCACAGCGCCGCCGTCGCCGGGTTGGCCTGCGGCAGGGGCCGGTCGAGGTGGGTGGCGTCCACGGCGAAGCCGTGCCGCGCGGCGCCGAAGCGTGGCGCGACCCCGAACGCCGACGCCCACGGCGAGGGGTCGGGCGGCGGCGGGAAGGCCAGCTCCACCTCGACCACGGGCACTCCCCCGGGCGCCAGCTCCCCGAGCACGGTCAGCATCGCGGCCAGGTCCCGCTCGACGAGGAAGCGGCGTACGTCGGCGGGCAGGCCGGTGTCGTCCAGCTCCGCACGCAGCAGGCGGCCCGCGGGCACCGGCCGGGGGATCGTGAAGGTGTGACTGAGGTCGATGTAGCGCAGCGCCACGTCCATCGCGGCGAGCACCGTGGGGCTCGACAACAGCGCGTAGCCGAGGATGCCGAAGGTGCTCAGGTGGTACCGGCGCCCGGCGTCCAGGCCCCCGCCGGGCGGGTCCCCGGTGGCCGCCAGCAGGTTGCGCACCACCCGGAGCTCCTGCTCGGCGGTGACCTCCCGGTCCGGGTCGGCCAGGTCCCCTTGGTCGAGACCACTGCCGGTGAGGACCCGGGCCACCTCCACGCCCCGGTCCGCGGCGACCCGGACGAGGACCGCGACCCCGGCCGTCCCACGGGGGAACCCCCAGTCCCGGGCCGCCGGCGGGCCGAGGCCGGCCACCCGCCGGTCGGCCGGGGGGCCGGACCCCGGATCGGGCGCCAGATCTGACATGGCCGGAATTATGGACCCGGTGGCCGCGAACCCATCCCGGCGGGGTCCCGGGACCGCCTACGGTGCGTGCCATGAGCGAACGACCCAGCGTCCTGGTGATCGGTGCCGGGTTCGGTGGCCTCGGCGCCGCCATCGCCCTGCGACGGGCCGGCTACACCGAGGTGACCGTCCTCGAGCGCGCCGACGACGTCGGCGGGGTCTGGCGCGACAACACCTACCCCGGGGCCGCCTGCGACGTCCCCTCCCCGCTGTACTCGTGGTCCTTCGCCCCCAACCCACGCTGGGGGCGCCGCTACGCCGGGCACGCCGACATCCTCGACTACATCCGGCGCACCGCCGAGGAGTCGGGCGTTCGCGGCCGGGTCCGCACCGGGGTCGAGGCGACCGCCGCGACGTGGGACCAGGGCGCGGGCCGGTGGCGGGTCGACACCTCCACCGGCGAGGTGTTCGAGGCCCAGGTGCTGGTGCCCGCGGTGGGCCAGCTGTCCCGCCCGGTCGTGCCGGACCTGCCCGGCACCGAGGCGTTCGGGGGCCCGGCGTTCCACTCCGCCGAGTGGCGCCACGACGTCGACCTGGCCGGGTCCCGGGTCGCCGTCGTCGGCACCGGCGCCAGTGCCATCCAGTTCGTGCCCGGCATCGTGGACCGGGTCGGCTCGATGACCGTCTTCCAGCGCTCGGCGGCCTACGTGGTCCCCAAGCCCGACCGTGCCTACACGGCGCTGCACCACGCGGCGTACTCCCGGTTCCCCGTCGTGCAGCGGGCCGGCCGGGCCACGACCTGGTTCCTCTCCGAGCGGCTGAACCAGGCCCTCACCGAGGGGTCGCCCCTGACCCGGGGGCTGGAGCTCGCCTTCCGCACCCTGTTGCGCCGGCAGGTCCGCGACCCCGGGAAGCGGCGCAAGCTAGTGCCCGACTACCCGATCGGGTGCAAGCGGATGCTGTTCTCCAACGACTGGTTCCGTGCCCTGGACCGCGACCACGTCACCCTGGTCGACGAGCCGGTCACCGAGGTCCTCCCGCACGGGGTGCGCAGCGCCGACGGCACCGAGCACCCGGCGGACGTGCTCATCTGGGGCACCGGGTTCGCCGCGACGGAGTTCCTCGGCCCGCTCAAGATCACCGGCCCCGGCGGGGTGGAGCTGCACGACGTCTGGGGCGAGGAGCCCCGGGCCCACCTGGGGATGACCGTCCCGGGCTTCCCCAACCTGTTCCTCCTCTACGGGCCCAACACCAACCTCGGGGGCAGCTCGATCATCGGGATGCTGGAGGCCCAGGCGGGCTACGTGGTCCAGGCGGTGCAGGCCCTGGCCGACGGCCGGTTCGACCGGCTGGAGGTGCGTCCCGAGGTCGCCGACCGGTACGACGAGGAGATCCAGACGCGCCTGGCCGATACGGTGTGGGCGGGGTGCGGGAGCTGGTACCGCTCCCCCGCGGGACGGATCACCACCAACTGGCCGGGGCTCGTCGCGGAGTACCAGCAGCGGACCGCCCGGCTGGACCCGGGGGACTTCACAGGAGGATGAGTGCAGCGGAGCGTCCCGGCCTGGGTCACCGTCCTGGTCCTGGCCCTGTGCGGGATGGTCTCCGCCCTCCACTTCACGCTGGTCATCCCGCTGCTCCCGGAGTTCCCGGGCCTGCTGGGGGTCTCCACCGCCGACTCCTCGTGGCTGGTCACCGCGACCCTGCTCACGGCCGCGGTCAGCACCCCGATCATCGCCCGGATGGCCGACATGTACGGCAAGCGGCGGATGCTGCTGGTCGCGCTGGTGGCCATGATCATCGGCTCGGTGGTGTGCGCCCTGGAGATCGGGTTCGCCTCGATGATCGTGGGTCGGGCGCTGCAGGGATTCGGGTCCTCCCTCATCGCGGTCGGCATCAGCCTGCTGCGTGACGAGCTGCCCCCCGAGCGGATCGGCACCGCCGTGGCGCTGATGAGCGCGACGATGGGCATCGGGTCCGCCCTGGGGCTCCCCCTCGCCGGTGTGCTCGCCGACGCGTTCGGGTGGCACGCGATCTTCTGGTTCGGGGCCGTCTCCAGCGCCGTGCTCGCGGTGGCCCTCGTGGTGCTGGTGCCCGAGTCGGCCGTCCGCACCCCGGGGCGGTTCGACGTCCCGGGGGCCCTGCTCCTGTCCGGGGCCCTGGTGGCGCTGCTCCTGCCGGTCTCCAAGGGCAACACCTGGGGCTGGGGGGAGCCCGCGGTGCTCGGCCTGCTGGGGCTCTCGGTGGTGCTCCTCGCCTTCTGGGTGCCGCTCGAGCTGCGGGTGAACCAGCCGATGGTGGACCTGCGCACCAGCGTCCGCCGCCCCGTGCTGATGACCAACCTCGCCTCCGTCTTCGCCGGCGTCGCGATGTTCGTGAACATGCTGGTGACCGTCCAGGTCCTCCAGCAGCCGGTCGAGAGTGGCGCGGGGTTCGGGCTCGGGATGACCGCCGCCGGGCTGGCCATGGTGCCCTCCGGCCTGGCGATGGTCCTGGTCTCGCCGGTCTCGGGTCGCCTCCTCAACCGGGTGGGCGGGCGCGTGGTGCTGATGGCCGGGGGCGGCCTGATGTCGGTGAGCTACGTGGGGCGGGTCTTCCTCGCCGACAGCGTGACGGCCGTCGTCATCGGCTCCACCCTGGTCTCGCTGGGGACGGCGCTCGCCTTCGCGGCGATGCCGACCCTGATCATGTCCTCGGTGCCGATCACCGAGACCGCCTCGGCCAACGGGCTGAACTCCCTCCTCCGCTCGCTCGGCACGTCGACGGCCAGCACCCTGGTGGCCGCGTTGATGGCGGCCTCGACGGTGCAGGTCGGCGGCGCGACGTACGCCTCGGGACGGGCCTTCGAGATGATCCTGTGGCTCGGGGCGGTGGCTGCGGCCGTCAGCGCCGGCGTGGCGGCGCTGGTCCCGGTGCACCGGCGTACCCACCTGGAGCGGGAGGTCGCCCGCACCCGCGGCGGCCCCAAGCAGGAGTCGGTGGTGCGGGGACGGATCACCCTGGCCCGGGCGGACGAGCGGGCTCGCGGCATGCTCCTCGTCTCGGTGCTGTCCGTGGACGGGGACCAGCTGGACTGGAGCCGGGCCGACAACGAGGGGCGCTACTCCCTCGTGCTCCCCGGACCGGGGACCTACGTGGCGATCGCCAACACGATCGGCTGGGCGCCCGCGGCCACCGTGTTCGACTTCGACGGCACCTCCCACGAGCTCCACCTGGTGCTCACCGAGGAGCTCAGCGTGTCCGGCACGGTGACCCGGGACGGCGTCCCGGTGCCCGGCGCCCTGGTCGCCCTGAGCGAGGCGACCGGCACCCAGGTGGGGTCCATGCGCTGCGACGCCCAGGGGCGCTACCGGTTCCAGCTCCCGCCCGCCGGGCGCTACGTGTTCACGGCGTACGACGGGGTGACCGGCCTGGCCCGCGCCCGCAAGGTGGTCCTGCGGATCGAGTCCGAGGTGGTGGACATCGAGCTGTCGCCGGCGCTCGACGCCGCGGCCGGTGTGTCAGCGCCGGCCGAGGAGGGTCCGCACCCGGTCCCGTAGCCGGTCCCGGACCCGGGGGGCCTTCCCGTCCGCGCCACCGGCCCGCAGGAGCGCCCGCTTGTGGGCGTGGGACCGCGCGGCCAGCGCCACCAGGGCCTCGGTCGCGGTCTCGAGGAGGTCGGCGTCGGAGACTGCGGCCGCCGCCTCCTGCGCCGTCCCCTCGGCGGCCGAGACCAGGTCGGCCAGGTCACCGGTCACCGGCAGGCCGAGCTCGCGGACCCGGTCGGCGACCCGGTGGCCCTCGGCCCGGGCGACGGCGAAGGCCTCCCCCGCGAGCCGTGGCTTGACCGCGTCCCGGCGCCGGGACAGCGCCCCGTTGGCGAGGAACTCCTTGATCTCGCTGCGCTGGGCGTGCGGCTCCAGGCCCGGACTGGCTGCGTTGATCCGGCGGACCAGCTCGGAGCCGGGGAGGTCCAGCGACGGGTTCGACCGCTCGGGCGCGGCCAGGTCGGACACGGAAAGCGGCACCCCGAGGACCTCGGCGAACCGGCGCAACAGCTCCTCCGGCGGGGCTCCCGCCGGAGGGACCGTCACCACGTGGATGCGTGCGGGGGGCACCAGGTCGGGCCAGACGTCGAGCACCGTCCGGGCCCGCTGTCGCCGCGCGAGCACCTCGGGGTCCTCGACGGTCCGCGCGCAGAACTCCGGCCAGGTCAGGTCGCCGCCGTTCTTCAGCTGTTCCTGCCAGCGGGAGGGCTCCACCGCGACCGGGTCCCGCAGGGTGAGCACGACGTGCAGCTCCCGGTCGGCCAGCGACTCGACGATCCGCCGGGCCCCCTCGACCCCCACCAGGGAGTACCGCTCCTGGCTGATGACCACGTCGCCGTCCACCTCGGCGACCTCGGCGGCCACCCGGTCCCACATCCCCTGCGGCAGGGAGCCGGCGAGCCGGTGCTTGACGCCGGAGAGCTCGCTGGCGGCGCCGTAGTGCAGCCGGTGGGTCCCCACGACGGTCGTCCCGGCCGCGGCGAACGCGGCACGGTTGGCGTAGAGGAGACCCTGCAGGTAGGTGGTGCCGGTCTTCGGGGGGCCGAGGTGGAAGAAGACTCGAGGCGCCACGTCACCCACTCCTACTGCTCACCCGCGGTGGAGCTGAGGGGACTCGAACCCCTGACCCTCTGCATGCCATGCAGATGCGCTACCAGCTGCGCCACAGCCCCAGGTCGGCTGGTTGATCACCAACCTCCGGAATACTATCGGGCGTCCCCGGACGATGCGAAATCGGGGGGCAGGTTGTAGGCGACCAGCCGCACGATGCCGTCGCGGGCCCCCTCCTCCAGGACCGCGCGGTGGGCGTTGCCCAGGGGCGCGAGGGCCACCAGCGCCTCCTCGGTGCACCCGGTCATCGCGGCGATGCCGAGCTTGATGGCGGCCCCGTGGGCGACCGCCACCGAGCAGCGTTGCGCCGGCGTGGCCGCGAGCAGCTCGCGCAGCACCTCGCCCATCCGGGCCAGCACGCGGGAGGCGGGCTCGGCGCCGGCGGCGACGTCGTACCGCCCGGTGAGGTAGGTGGCGTGCTCCTCGGGGTGCGCGGCGGCGTACTCCTCGTGGGTGGTCCCCTGCCGCTCCCCGAGGTGGAACTCCCGCAGCCGGGGGTCGGGCACCGCCTCGAGCCCGCACGCCTCGGCGACGTACGCCGCGGTGTCGGCCGCGCGGGCCAGGTCCGACGACCACACCAGGACGGGGTCGAGGCCGGCGAGGCCGGCGGCGGCCACCCGCGCCTGGTGGTGTCCCTCACCACTGAGGGGCGCGTCCAGCTGGCCCTGGATGCGGCGGTCGGCGTTGAAGGTCGTCTGCCCGTGGCGGAGCAGCACCAGCCGGCGGCTCATCCCCCGGTCACGTCGGGGAGGTCGATCGTGGGGCAGTCGCGCCAGAGTCGCTCGAGCGCGTAGAACTCCCGCTCCTCCTCGTGCTGCACGTGCACCACGATGTCGCCGTAGTCGATCAGGACCCAGCGCCCGTCGCGCTCTCCCTCGCGCCGGACCGGCTTCGCGCCGACCTGGCGGAGGCGGTCCTCGACCTCGTCCACGATCGCCTTGACCTGGCGGTCGTTGGAGGCGGAGGCCAGGACGAAGGCGTCGGTGATGGCCAGCTGGTCGCTGACGTCGAACGCCACGACCTGCTGGGCGAGCTTGTCGGCGGCGGCCGCGGCGGCGACCCGGACCAGCTCCAGGGCGTGCTCGGTGGCGGTCATCGACCCTCCTGGAGGGGGTAGAGGTCGTGCTTGGCGATGTACTGCACCACGCCGTCGGGCACGAGGTACCACACCGGCTCCCCGCGGTGCTTGCGCTCCCGGCACTCGGTGGAGGAGATCGCGAGTGCGGGGATCTCCACCAGCGTGACCCGGTCCTCGGGGATCCGCTCCAGCATCGCCGGGTCCATCTCGTACCCGGGCCGGGTGCAGCCCACGAAGTTGGCCAGCTCGAAGAGCTCGTCGGCGTCGCGCCAGGTGAAGATGTCGCCGAGCGCGTCGGCACCGGTGATGAAGTAGAGCTCGGCCTCGGGCATCAGTGCCCGCAGGTCGCGCAGCGTGTCGATGGTGTAGGTCTTGCCCGGGCGGTCGATGTCGACCCGCGAGACGTTGAAGCGGGGGTTGGCCGCCGTGGCGATCACGGTCATCAGGTAGCGGTGCTCGGCCGTCGAGACCTCGCGGTGCTCCTTCTGCCACGGCTCACCGGTCGGGACGAAGACCACCTCGTCCAGGCCGAACCACGCCTGCACCTCCGAGGCGGCGACGAGGTGTCCGTGGTGGATGGGGTCGAAGGTGCCACCCATCACCCCGACCCGGCGGCGCACCGACGGGTCGCCCGAGGTGTCCGAGGTGCCGGCCACGCTCAGGAGTGCTCGCGCCCGCCGGCGAACCCGACCAGTGCGAGCAGCAGCACGAGCAGGATGCCCAGGGCGACCGCGCCGACGGCCCAGGCCGGGACGGCCGGCCCCTGCTCGGTGGTCTCGGCAGCGAGGATGACGAGGGTGCTCAGCGACATGGCCCGCATCCTAGCCGTCCGGCCCGGGCGTCGACGGCCCGGGATCAGCGCACGTGGCCGTCCCCGGTGACGACGTACTTGGTCGAGGTCATCTCCGGCAGCCCCATCGGGCCCCGGGCGTGCAGCTTCTGGGTGCTGATGCCGATCTCGGCGCCGAACCCGAACTCTCCGCCGTCGGTGAAGCGGGTCGAGGCGTTGACCAGCACCGCCGCGGCGTCGACCTCGGCGACGAAGCGCCGCGCGGCGCCCTGGTCCTCGGTCACGATCGAGTCGGTGTGCCCGCTGCTGTAACGCCGGATGTGGTCGAGGGCGGCGGTCAGGTCCGGGACGACGGCCGCCGAGATCTCCATCGCGAGGTACTCGGTGGCGTAGTCCTCCTCCGTGGCAGCCTCGACACCGTCGTGGGCGGCGAAGCGCTCGTCCCCGTGGATGCGGACGCCGGCGCGCTGCAGGGCGGCGACGACCCGCGGCAGGAACGCGTCGGCGACGTCGGCGTGCACCAGCAACGACTCGGCAGCGTTGCAGACGCTGCACCGGTGGGTCTTGGAGTTGAGGACCAGCTCGAGCGCCTGGTCGAGGTTCGCAGCCGCGTCGACGTACACGTGGCAGTTGCCCACACCGGTCTCGATCACCGGCACCACGGCCTCCTCGACGACGCTGCGGATCAGGCCGGCGCCGCCGCGCGGCACCAGCACGTCGACCAGGCCACGTGCCCGCATCAGCACCTTCACCGCGTCGTGGCCCTCGCCGGGGACCAGCTGGACCACGTCGGGGTCCAGGCCCACCTCGACCACGGCCTCGCGCAGGGCCCCCACGATCGCGGTGTTGCTGGCCCGTGCGCTCGAGCTGCCCCGCAGCAGCACCGCGTTGCCCGACTTCAGGCAGATGCCGGCGGCGTCGGCGGTCACGTTGGGCCGGGCCTCGTAGATCATCCCCACGACCCCGAACGGGACCCGCACCTGGCGCAGCTCCAGGCCGTTGGCCAGCGTGTAGCCGCGCACCACCTCACCGACCGGGTCGGCCAGGTCGGCGAGGTCGCGGAGCCCCTCCGCCATGCTCGTGACCCGTTCGGAGGTCAGCCGCAGCCGGTCCACGATCGCTGCCGGGGTGCCGGCCTCCTCGGCGCGCGCGATGTCCTCGGCGTTGGCCGCCAGGATGGCTCCGCGATGGGACAGCAGGGCGACCGCCATCGCATGCAGGGCCGCGTCCTTGGTGGCCCGGGTGGTCAGGGCCAGGCCCCGGGAGGCTTCCCGGGCCCGCTCGGCGGTGGCGAGGACGTCCTGCTCGGTGGTGCTGGTCATGCCCCGATCGTACGGCGACGCCCCGGCCACCGCATCGGTGGCCGGGGCGTCGGTGCGCGGGTGGGGGGCCTCAGCCCTTGCGCTGCTTGACCTGCTCGGTCGCCGCCGGGAGGACGGTGTGCAGGTCCCCGACCACGCCGAAGTCGACGAGCTCGAAGATCGGGGCCTCCTCGTCCTTGTTGACGGCCACGATCGTCTTGGAGGTCTGCATGCCGGCCCGGTGCTGGATCGCACCGGAGATGCCGTTGGCGACGTACAGCTGCGGCGAGACGGTCTTGCCGGTCTGTCCGACCTGGAAGCTGTGCGGCATCCAGCCGGAGTCGACCGCGGCGCGCGAGGCACCCACGGCCGCGCCGAGGGAGTCGGCGAAGTTCTCGACCGGCTCGAAGTTGCCGCCGGTGCCACGGCCACCGGAGACCACGATCGCGGCCTCGGTCAGCTCGGGACGGCCGGACTGCTCACGCGGCTGGGAGGCCACGATCTGCGCCTTCTTCGAGGACTCGGAGACGGTCGCGGTGAACTCCTCCACGCTCCCGGCGCCCTCGGACTCCTCCGGCGCGGCCGAGTTCGGCTTGACCGTGATGATCGGGGTGCCCCGGGTCACCTTGGCCTTCACGGTGAAGTTGCCCGCGAAGACGGACTGGGTCGTGACCGGACCGGCCTCGATGTCCACGGCGTCGGTGATCAGGCCCGACTCGGTGCGCACCGACAGCCGGCCCCCGATCTCCTTGCCCTCGCTGGAGGAGGGGATGAGGACGGCGGCGGCCGAGGTCTTCTCCATCAGCTGCGCCAGGACGTCGGTCTTCGGACCGACGAGGTACCCCTTGATCTCGGCGTCGTCGACGACGTAGACCTTGCCCGCGCCGTACTTCTTGACCTTCTCCGCGACGTCGGAACCCTTGCCGCCGGGGCCGATGTAGACGGCCGAGGGCTCGCCCAGCCTGCCGGCCAGCGTCAGCAGCTCGTAGGTCGGCTTCTTCACCTCGCCGTCGACGTGGTCGACGAGAACCAGAACTTCGCTCATGTGCCTATCCGCTCCTCAGATGAACTTCTTGGAGGCGAGGAAGTCGGTCAGCGCCTGCGCGCCGGACCCGTCCTCGTCGGTGACGATCTCGCCCTGCGTGCGCGGGGGACGCTCGGCGGTCTCCTCGACCGCCGTCCAGGCGGCGTCGAGACCGACCTGGCCGGCGTCCACCCCGAGGTCGGACAGCGACAGGGTCTCCATCGGCTTCTTCTTCGCCGCCATGATCCCCTTGAACGACGGGTAGCGAGCCTCGCCGGACTGGTCGGTGACCGACAGCACCAGTGGCATCGTGGCCCCGACCACCTCGGTCGCGGTGTCGCCGTCGCGCTTGATGCGGACCTGGTCGCCCTGGGTCTCCACCACCGAGGCCAGGGTGGCCTGGGGCAGGTCGAGGCGCTCGGCCAGCATGGCGGGCAGGACCCCCATGGCCCCGTCGGTCGAGGCCATCCCGCAGACCACCAGGTCCACCGGGCCCTCCTCGCCGCACTTCTCGACCACCTTGGACAGCACCAGCGACGTGGCGGCGGCGTCGGAGCCGGCGATCGCCTCGTCGGTGACGTGGACGCCCTTGTCGGCGCCCATCTGCAGGGCCTTGCGGACCGCGGCGTCGGCCTGCTCGGGGCCGATCGTCACCGCGGTCACGGTCACGTCGTCACCCCCGACCGACTCCTTGACCTGCAGGGCCTGCTCGACGGCGTACTCGTCCAGCTCGGAGAGCAGCCCGTCGACGCCGACGCGGTCAACGGTGTTGTCCGACTCGAACTGCCGGTGGGCAGTGGCGTCGGGCACGTGCTTCACACAGACAACAATGTTCATGGTGATGTGGCCGTTACGGCCCCTCCTGTGCACTCGATTCGACTGGTGAGGCTACCCGCGCGTCGCGATGGCAGGGAACAACGGCGGGAGGTGCGATCGATCACAGGTGCCGGCCCCCCGGCCGGCACCCGTCATGGGTCAGGGCCGGATGATCCGCTCGAGGATCCGGCCGACCACCAACCAGGCGACCGCGCCGAGGCCCCAGTTGACCAGGGCGTTCTTGACCTCGGCGTTCTCGCCCGAGAAGTCCACGATCCCGTCCTGCCGCGAGAACAGGCCCACGTCGGCGAGGTCGGCCCCGTCCAGCACGAAGGCGACCAGCGCGTTCTCGGTGTTGATGGTGTCCCCCAGGGCGATGGCGAGCGCCCCGATGGCCAGGAAGAGCGCGCAGACGACGCAGACGATCCAGATCAGGGAGGCGAACTTCGACCGGATCGTGGCCACGGGCAGGCCTCCCCCGCCGCGCGCCTTCGTCGCCGTGTCCCTGTCCTTCTCTCGGTCCTTCGCCATCGACTACCTCCTTGGGAATTGCGCTCCGCCCCGGGTCAGCCTCCCACGAAGTCGGCCTTGCCCGGCCCACTGGCCATGAACGACTGCATGCCGATACGCCGGTCCTCGGTCGCGAAGAGCGCCGCGAACTGCTGGCGCTCGATCTCGAGCCCGGTCGCCAGGTCCACCTCGAGCCCGTGGTCGATGGCCTCCTTGGCCGCCCGGACGGCGTACGTCGCCGCGCCGGTGAACTGCCCGGCCCAGGCCAGCGCCTCCTCGTAGACCCGCTCGGCGGGCACGAGGCGGTCGGCCAGGCCGATCTGCAGGGCCTCGTCGGCCTTGACGAAGCGACCGGAGAAGATCAGGTCCTTGGCCTTGCTCGGGCCCACCAGGCGGGTCAGCCGCTGGGTGCCGCCGGCGCCGGGGATGATGCCGAGCAGGATCTCGGGCTGGCCGAACGTCGCGTCGTCCGCGGCGATGCGGATGTCGGCGCACAGCGCGAGCTCGCACCCGCCGCCCAGGGCGTAGCCGGTCACGGCCGCGACCACGGGCTTGGGGATCCGGGCGACTGCGGTGAAGCAGGCCTGCAGCTCGCCGGAGCGCCGCACCATGTCGGTGTAGGACATGTCGGCCATCTCCTTGATGTCGGCCCCGGCGGCGAACACCTTCTCGCCGCCGTACACGACCACGGCCTTGACGTCCTCGCGCTCGGTGGCCTCGCGGGCCGCGGCGCGGATCTCCTCCTGGACCTGGCTGTCGAGGGCGTTCATCTTCGGCCGGTCCAGCCGGATGGTGCCGACGCCGTCGGCCACCTCGAGTCGGACGAACTCGGGCTCGAACTCAGGCATCGTCTCTTCCCTTCGTCGTGGTGTCGGCGCCGCCTCGGACCGGGCGCCTGCGGGCATTGTGCCGCCCATCGGGGAGAATGCTTCAGGTGACTCCGCACGAGACCCCGCACGAGGACGCCGACGCGGCTGCGCGCCGGGCTCCGCAGAGTCGGTCCCAGCGTCGGTCCCAGCGTCGGCCCCAGCGTCGGTCGGGGGGCCGGTCGGGCGACCGGCCCCGCGAGCTCAGCGACGGGACGGTCGTGCTGGAGGCCCGTCCCTCCGCCGACGAGCACGACGTGGAGTTCGCCGTGCTCCGCGAGGACGAGGAGGTGGGGCGGGTCCGCGTGCAGCGGACCGAGGACGGCGCCGGTCGCCTCAGCTGGGAGCTCCGGTGGGGCCACCGAGGCCGCGGCAGCGCCACCAGGGCGGTGCGCCTCCTGGCCGACTGGGCGATGACCGAGACCGGTCAGGGCGGGCTCGGCGTGGGACGGGTCGAGGCGCTGGTGCCCGCGGACAACCAGCCGGCCCTGCGGGTCGCGACCCGGGCCGGGCTGCGCCGCGAGGGCGTCAGCCGCACGGCGCCCCCCACGCAGGAGGGCGCGCCCGAGGAGCTGGTCCTCCTGGCCCGGCTGAACACCGACCCCCCGTTGAGCGACCCATCCAGCTTCCGGGCACTGCTCAACTCCTTCCTGCCCCGCAAGCGCGCGATCGCGCAGATGCTGGTGCGCGACACCCGGGACCGGGTGCTGCTCTGCCAGCTGACCTACAAGCAGGACTGGGACCTGCCCGGCGGCGTGGTCGAGGTGGGTGAGTCGCCGCAGCTGGCGGTGGGCCGCGAGGTGGCCGAGGAGCTCGCCGTGGAGATCGCCCCGCGCACCCTGCTGCTCACCGACTGGCTCCCCCCGTGGGGCGGCTGGGACGACGCGGTCTGCCTGGTCTTCGACGGTGGCCGGCACGACCCCTCCCTCGTCGACCGGATGGTCCACGAGGAGCGCGAGATCCGCGACGCCCGGTTCCTCGCCATGGAGGAGGTGGAGCGCCGGGCCGCCGACTTCACCGCGCGCCGGATCCGCGCCGCGCTGGCGGCCCTGCGCGGCGAGGGCCCGCCGTACACCGAGTCGGGTCGCTGAGGAGACCCGGCCTAGAACAACGCGGCGGCGAGGGCCTGCCGGGCCCGCTGGACACGCGGGTCGTCGTTGCCCACGGCACCGAAGAGCGCCACCAGGTGCTCCCGCGCGGTGTCCCGGTCCTCGCCGCTGGAGCGGCGGACGAAGTCCACCAGGCGCTGGAACGCGTCCTCGACGTGCCCCCCGAGCAGGTCGCAGTCGGCCACGAGGGTCTGCGCAGCCACGTCGTCGGGGGCGTCGGCGGCCGCCCGACGGGCCTGCTCGAGGTCCACCCCCCGCGTGCGCTCCAGGACCTTCGCCATGGCGAGGCCGGCCGCGGCCTCGTCGTCGGCGGGGTTGGCGTCGACGAGCCTCTGGTACTCCGCGACCGCGGTGTCGATGTCCCCGGCGGCCAGGGCGTCCTGGGCCGCCGCGAAGCGGGGGTCGGCGGTGGGCGACTCCTCGCCGCCCTCCTCCCCGTCGGCCGGTGCGGCCTGGCGCGGCTGGTGGCGACCGGTGATGCCCTGGGCCGTGAGCTGCTGGGCCAGCTGGTCGAACACGGCGCGCAGGTCCTCGGTCGACAACGGGCCGGGTATCGGCTGGGTCGCCGGCCGCCCCTCGACGAGGACCAGCATCAGCGGGACCTGCGGGATCTGCATCGCCTGGGCGATCTGCGGCATCGCGTCGATGTCGACGGACGCGGCGAGGAACCGGCCGCCGTGCCCGTCGACGACCGAGACCACGTCGTCGGCCAACCGGGTGCTCTCCGGGGACTGGCTCCGGGCGTGGAAGACGAGCACCACGGGCGCGGTCATCGAGGCCTCGACGACCTGCTGGAAGGACTGCTCGTCGGCGACCTGCACGGAGTACGCCGTCCCGCCGGCCGGCGCACCGCCCGGGGCCGCGGGTCCGGGCTGACCCGGCTGCCCGGGCGCTCCCCCGGGCGGCTGCTCCGGCGGGGCCTGCCGCTTCAGGGCGGACAGGTCGATGGCACCAGGTCGGTTGAACGGCTGCTGGGTCATGCCCTCCATCCTAGGGAGGGAAGTCACCCGCCTCGGCACGGACCGGTCGCAGCAGCTCGGAGAGGCGGCGCAGGTCCTCCTCGGAGAGGGCACCGAGGGCGAAGTCGGCGGCGACCAGGTCCGCGGTGGCGGCCTCCACCACCGCCCGACCGGCCTCGGTCAGCTCGGCGAGCACCGCGCGGCCGTCGTGCGGGTGGGGCCGGCGGGCCACCAGCCCGTCGGCGGTGAGGCGCTGGATGATCGAGGTGATCGAGGTGGGGTGCACCTGGAGCCGCTCGCCCATCTTCCCCAGCGGCAGGGAGCCACGCGCCGAGAAGACCAGCAGCACCAGGGCTTCGTAGCGGGCGAACGTGAGCCCGTGGGGCTTGAGGAGGGCGTCGAGCTCGGAGAGCACCAGCTGCTGGACCCGCATCAGGGAGGTGACCGCGTGCATCGCCGGGACGCCGTCCCAGCGGAGCCCCCACTGCCGGGCTGCCTCGTCGATCGGGTCGAAGCGCAGCGCCATCGTGCTAGTTCACCGCACGTCCGCGCAGGCCGGAGCGCTGGACGACGCGCTGGATGGCGAGGTCGCGCTCGTAGACGCGGCCGATGAAGCGGATGTCGCGCAGGCCCTGGTCCTGGGCGGCGGACTCGAAGACGAAGTGGCCGTAGCCGAGCAGCCGACCCGGGAACGTCCGGGTCACGGTGATGTCCAGGATCCGGCGCAGCGGCATCGTGGCCAGGTGGCGGTTGAGGACGCCGTGGATCCGGAAGACACGCATGTTGGTGATCACGAACCAGTCCGCCCGCCAGGCCCACCAGCGGTAGGCACCCCAGGCGACCAGGCCCAGCCCGAGCAGGTAGGGGAACCACGCGAGGTCGAGGGGCGCGTAGGGGAAGCCCACGAGCACCGCCACCCCGGACAGCACGATCAGGGCGGGCACGACGAAGACGATCCAGTGGTGGCCGACCTCGTCGACGATCACCTCACCCTCGTCGCGCAGCAGGTGCCGGCCGATGTCGGGGCCGGGCCCCGTGCTCGATCCCGTCCTCGGCACGCCGGCCGCCCTAGAGCTCGCCGATGAAGGTGATGATCGCGCGGAAGGTGGTCTGGGTGACCTCCCAGGCGGCCGAACCGCCCTCGCGGGCGGTCACGGCGAGGCCACCGGGGTCGGTGAACATCCAGAAGCCGAGGAACACCACGACGATCAGCAGCACGCCGGCCTTGGCGTTCATGTCGTCCTCCGTCGAGCTGGGGGAAGGGCTGGTCCGCGCCGGGCACGGAACCCTTCATTTGTAGCAGCCCGTGGCGGCCGGACGTGACAGGCGCGCCCGGCCCGGGGCGCTCACGACTCGGCGAGCCGGTCGGCCGCGGTGTAGGGGTCACTGGTCCCGGAGGCGACCTCGGTCGCGAGCCGGTCCAGCTCGGAGCCGCCGTGCAGCTGCGCCCACCGCTGCCGGACCACCGCGAGTGCGATCGCCTCCACCTCGTCCCGGGCGCGGCGGACCCGCCGGCGTGCCAGGGCGCCGGTCTCCACCAGCCACCGGTCGTGCTCGACCAGGCTCTCGACGAGGGCGTCGAAGCCGGTGCCGTCGGCCGCCACGGTCATCAGCACCGGGGGACGCCAGTCGTCCCCGCCGCGCTCGGACAGCTTGAGCATGGTGCGCAGGTCCCGGCGCACCTTCTCGGCGTCGGGCCGGTCGGCCTTGTTCACCACGTAGATGTCGCCGATCTCCAGGATCCCGGCCTTGGCGGCCTGGACCCCGTCGCCCATCCCCGGGGCCAGCAGCACCACGGTGGTGTCGGCCAGGGCCGCCACCTCGACCTCGCTCTGCCCGACGCCCACCGTCTCGACCACCACGACGTCGAACCCCGCGGCGTCGAGCACCCGGATGGCCTGCGGAGTCGTCCCGGCCAGGCCCCCCAGGTGCCCCCGCGAGGCCATCGACCGGATGAACACCCCGGGATCGGTGGCGTGGTCGCCCATCCGGATCCGGTCGCCCAGCAGGGCCCCGCCGGAGAACGGGGAGGAGGGGTCGATCGCCAGGACGGCGACGCTGCGGCCGCTCTCGCGCAGCTCGGCGACCAGGGCACTGGTCGAGGTGGACTTCCCGACCCCGGGCGCGCCGGTGATCCCGATGACGTGGGCACCCCGGCGGTCACCCCCGCCGGCGTACGGCGCGAGCGCCGCCATCACCTCCCGCAGCAGCGGCGAGCCGTCCTCGACCAGGCTCACCAGCCGGGCGACCGCGCGGGCCTCGCCCGCCCGGGCACGCTCGACGAGGTCGGGGACCGACGCCTCGCGGCGCCGGCCCCCCGGCCCCCTGGTGGTCGCTGCAGCCACGCGTCGCCTCAGGCGCCGGGGACCTTGACCAGGAGGGCGTCGCCCTGTCCGCCGCCACCGCAGAGCGCGGCGGCACCGACTCCGCCCCCGCGCCGCTTGAGCTCGAGGGCCAGGTGCAGCACGATCCGGGTGCCGGACATGCCCACCGGGTGGCCCAGGGCGATCGCCCCGCCGTTGACGTTCACCTTGGCGTTGTCGATGCCCAGCTCACGGGCCGAGGAGATCCCCACGGCCGCGAAGGCCTCGTTGAACTCGACCAGGTCCAGGTCCTCGGTGGAGATGCCCTCCTTCTGGCAGGCCTTGCTGGTCGCCGCGGCCGGCTGCAGCTGCAGGGTGGAGTCGGGGCCCGCGACCTGGCCGTGCGCGCCGACCTCGGCCAGCCAGTCCAGGCCGAGCTCCTCGGCCTTCGCCCTGCTCATCACGACCACGGCCGCCGCCCCGTCGGAGATCTGCGAGGAGGAGCCGGCGGTGATCGTGCCCTCCTTGCTGAAGGCCGGGCGCAGCTTGCCCAGCGACTCCACGGTGGTGTCGCCGCGGATGCCCTCGTCCTCGGCGAAGGTCACCGTGCCCGTGCGGCCCGCGATCTCGACCGGCACCCCCACGTCGTCGAATACGCCGTTCTTAAAGCCCACGGCAGCCTTCTGGTGCGACTGGGCGGCGAACTCGTCCTGCTCCTCGCGCGTGAGGTTCTGCGCCGCCGCGTTGCACTCCTCGGTCAGCAGGCCCATGGCCTGGGAGGTGTACTGGTCGAACAGCGCGTCGTAGGCCATCGAGTCGATCAGCTTGCCGTCGCCGAACTTCAGCCCCTCGCGGGACTTCGGCAGCAGGTGCGGCGCGTTGGTCATCGACTCCATGCCGCCGGCGACGACGACGTCCGCCTCGCCGGCGCGGATCATCTGGTCGGCCATCGCGATCGCGTTGATGCCCGAGAGGCACACCTTGTTGATGGTGATCGAGGGCACGGTCATGGGGACCCCGGCCGCGGTCGCGGCCACGCGAGCCGGGTTCTGGCCGGCACCGGCCTGGATGACCTGGCCCATGATGACGTACTCGACCTGGTCGCCGGTGACGCCGGACTTCTCGAGGGCCCCCTTGATCGCCACCGCCCCGAGGTCGGCGGCGGAGAGGTCCTTCAGGCCGCCCAGCAGGCGTCCGATCGGGGTACGGGCCCCGGTGACGATGACGGATCCGGACATGCTGCCTCCACGTGTCGGTGTGTCCGCGGGTCGTCCCGTGCTCCGGGCGAC
Source organism: uncultured Nocardioides sp. (assembly GCA_964600305.1). GTDB lineage: Bacteria > Actinomycetota > Actinomycetes > Propionibacteriales > Nocardioidaceae > Nocardioides. Next base: position 17,778 of record CAZRKV010000018.1, read on the forward strand.
CCGCGTGTCCTGGTGCCCGCGACGATACCCGCGCCGCCCCGCTCCCCGGCACCGTGTCCGGGGTCGGAGGCGGCTGAGGAACTGGTCACACTCCTTGGCGCGGGCCGGGGCGGCGTACGACCATGTCGCCCATGACCGCAAGCCTGCCCCAGCACCTGTTCACCGCCATCGACCACGTGGGGATCGCGGTACCCGACCTCGACGAGGCGATCGCCTACTACCGCGACACGTTCGGCATGGAGGTCACCCACACCGAGACCAACGAGGAGCAGGGGGTGCGTGAGGCGATGGTCGCGGTCGGGGACTCGGGCTCCTCGCTCCAGCTCCTGGCGCCGCTGGACGCGGAGTCGACGATCGCGAAGTTCCTGGACCGCAACGGCCCGGGCATGCAGCAGCTGGCCTACCGGGTGGAGGACGTGGAGGCCGTCTCGCAGACGCTGCGCGAGCGCGGGGTCCGCCTGCTCTACCCCGAGCCGCGCCGGGGCACCGCCGGGTCCCGGATCAACTTCGTCCACCCCAAGGACGCCGGAGGCGTGCTCGTGGAGCTCGTCGAGCCCGCGCCCGCCCACTGAGCCACCACCCGCACCACGGTTACCGATCGGTAGTATCCCCCGCAGCCGCACGACCGAGACCGAAACTCCTAGGAGCCCACCAGTGCAGCACATCCTCGATGCGATCAACGCCCGCGAGGGTGGCGACTCCCCCTCGTCGGAGGACTTCGCCCACCTGCAGGTGCCCGAGTCCTACCGCGCCGCCGTGGTCCGCAAGGACGAGGTGGACATGTTCGAGGGCCTGCCCAGCAAGGAGAAGGACCCCCGCAAGTCCCTCCACGTCGACGAGATCCCCGTGCCGGAGCTCGGCCCGGGCGAGGCGCTCGTGGCGGTGATGGCCAGTGCCATCAACTACAACACCGTGTGGACCTCGATCTTCGAGCCGCTGCCCACATTCGGCTTCCTGGAGAAGTACGGCCGGACCTCGCCGCTGGCCAAGCGCCACGACCTGCCCTACCACGCGGTGGGCTCCGACCTGGCCGGTGTCGTCCTCGCCACCGGCGCCGGCGTCCACACCTGGAAGCCCGGCGACGAGGTCGTGGCCCACTGCCTGTCGGTGGAGCTGGAGCACCCCGACGGCCACAACGACACGATGCTCGACCCCGAGCAGCGGATCTGGGGCTTCGAGACCAACT
>CAZRKV010000019.1:0-9004 GCA_964600305.1 uncultured Nocardioides sp.
CGGGCCAAGGGGGCGCGTGCGGCGATGGCGCTGAAGCCCGCCACCCCGGTCGAGCCCTACGAGGACCTGCTGCCCGAGCTGGACATGCTCTTGATCATGACCGTGGAGCCCGGCTTCGGCGGACAGAAGTTCCTGGACCTGTGCCTGCCGAAGATCCGGCGGGCGCGGGCGATGCTGGACCGGCACGGCATCGAGACCTGGCTGCAGGTCGACGGCGGGATCTCGCTGGAGACGGTGGAGCGTTGCGCCGAGGCCGGTGCCGACGTCTTCGTCGCGGGATCGGCGGTCTACTCCGCCGACGACCCGGACGCGATGGTGCAGTCCCTGCGCGAGAAGGCGGTCGCCGCCACCTGACCGGGGTGTGGGCGGGACCACGTACCGCCCACACCCGCCGGTGTGGCAGGATCGGGCCAACGAGTACAGATCGCGTGCTCTGGGGGCGGTGGAACTCCGCACCGGCGGTGACAGTCCGCGACCCGACCACCACCAGTGGCCGGTTGACCAGGTGGAACTCCTGGACCGACGGTCAAAGTCCGGAAGGGAAGAACACGCGGACGTGCCGTCGGGATCCCCGGCGCGCGCGGCCACTGCCCCCGAGTCCGCGCCCGGACCGGAGGAACGCAGGATGGGCCCCACGCCAGTCGAGCACGACGCGATGCGCCGTGCCCTCGCGCTCGCGGCGACCCCCGGCGTACCCCTCGGGCCGAACCCCCGCGTCGGCTGCGTCCTGCTCGCTCCCGACGGCCGCACCCTCGCCGAGGGGTTCCACCGTGGCGCCGGTCACCCGCACGCCGAGGTCGAGGCCCTGACCCGCGCCGGAGCGGCCGCACGGGGTGCCACGGCGGTGGTCACCCTCGAACCGTGCCACCACACCGGCCGAACGGGGCCGTGCACGCGGGCCCTGCTGGACGCCGGCGTGCGCCGGGTGGTCGTCGGCGTGCCGGACCCGGACCCGGTGGCCGCGGGGGGCGCCCGGGCCCTCCGGGCGGCTGGCACCGAGGTCGTGGTCGGCGTGCTCGAGGAGGAGGCGCGACGGGTGAACCGCGCCTGGCTGTTCGGCGTCGGGCACGGTCGACCCCTGGTGACCTGGAAGTTCGCGACCACGGTCGACGGCTACAGTGCCGCCGCCGACCGGAGCAGTCGCTGGATCACTTCGACCGCCGCGCGCCGCGACGTCCACCGGCTCCGCGGGGAGAGCGACGTGGTCCTGGCCGGTACCGGCACCGTCGAGGGCGACGACCCCGAGCTGACCGTGCGGGACGGCGACGACGTGGCGGTGGCGCACCAGCCCCTGCGCGCGGTCATGGGGGAGCGGGCGATCGCGGAGGACCGCCGAGTCCGCAACGACCGGGCGGAGACGGTCCACCTGGCCACCCGGGACCCCCACGAGGCACTCGACCGGCTGTGGCAGCGGGGACGACGCCACGTCTTCCTCGAGGGCGGGCCGACCCTCGCCGCCGCCTTCCTCCGGGACGGGCTCGTCGACGAGGCCGTGGCCTACGTCGCGCCGGTGCTGCTGGGTGCCGGTCACCGCGCCGTCGGCGACCTCGGGGTCGGCACCCTCGCCGAGGCCCACCGGTGGCGGCTCGACGACGTGACCGTGCTGGGCGAGGGCGACGGGCGCGACGTACGGATGACGATGCGGCCGGTGCCGGCCGGGGAGAGGAGCGAGTGATGTTCACCGGGATCGTCGAGGAGCTCGGCACGGTCGCGGCGGTGGAGGACCTGGGAGACGCCGTCAGCCTGACCATCCGGGCCGACACCGTGCTGGAGGACGTCCGGACCGGGGACTCCATCGCCGTCAACGGGTGCTGCCTGACCGTGGCCGGGCTGGCCGCCCCCACCACCGGGGACCGCACCAGCGCCCCGCCCGACCGATGGACCGCCGACGTGATGCAGGAGACCCTGGACCGCACCTCGCTGCGCGGGGTCGCCCCGGGGGACCGGGTCAACCTCGAGCGCGCGGTCACGGCCGGCACCCGTCTCGGGGGCCACCTGGTCCAGGGCCACGTCGACGGGGTCGGCACGGTGCTGGCCCGGACCCCCAGCGAGCACTGGGAGCGGGTGGAGGTCTCGGTGCCCGAGCACCTGGCCCGCCACCTGGTCGACCAGGGGTCGGTCTGCGTCGACGGCGTCAGCCTCACGGTCGTCGAGGCGGGTCCGGCGTCGTTCACCGTGAGCCTGATCCCGGAGACCCTGGAGCGGACCACACTCGGTGTCCGCGCGGTCGGGGACCCGGTCAACCTCGAGACCGACGTGATCGCCAAGCACGTGGAGAAGCTCGTGCGCATCTACACGCAGGAGAACCAGTGAGGACCACCACCAGCGACCGCGTCCGGCTCGACCCGGTCGACCGGGCCATCGCCGACATCGCCGCCGGCCGGGCGGTGGTGGGCGTCGACGACGAGGACCGCGAGAACGAGGGCGACCTCATCTTCGCGGCCAGCCGGGCCACCCCCGAGCTGATGGCGTTCACGATCCGCTACTCCAGCGGCGTGATCTGCGTCCCGATGACCGGCGAGGTCCTGGACCGTCTCGGGATCCCGCTGATGACGCCGCACAACCGCGACCGGCACCGGACGGCGTACACCGTCAGCGTCGACGCGCGCGACGGCGTGAGCACGGGCATCTCCGCGGCCGACCGCAGCCACACCGTGCGCACGCTCATCGACTCGGCGACCGAGCCGTGGGAGGTGACCCAGCCCGGGCACGTGTTCCCGCTGCGCTACACCGACGGTGGGGTGCTCGTCCGGCCCGGGCACACCGAGGCCGCGGTCGACCTGGCCCACCTCGCCGGGCTCCCCCCGGCCGGCGTGATCTCGGAGGTCGTCAACGACGACGGCACGATGAAGCGCGGGGCCGACCTCCGGGAGTTCGCCGACGAGCACGGGCTCGCCCTGATCTCCATCGACGACCTGATCCACTACCGGCGTCGCCACGAGAACCACGTCGAGCGGATGGCGCAGACCCACCTGCCCACCCGGTACGGCGAGTTCACGGCGTACGGCTACCGGATCACCGTCGACGGCGGCGAGCACGTCGCGCTGGTGCACGGCGACGTCTCGGGCCCCGAACCGGTGTTGACCCGGGTGCACTCGGAGTGCCTCACCGGCGACGTGTTCGGCAGCCACCGCTGCGACTGCGGCCACCAGCTCGACGAGGCGTTGCACCGGGTCGTCGAGGAGGGCCGCGGGGTCGTGGTCTACCTGCGCGGCCACGAGGGGCGCGGCATCGGGCTCGTGGCGAAGCTGCAGGCCTACCAGCTCCAGGACGGCGGTCGCGACACCGTCGACGCCAACCTCGACCTCGGCCTGCCCGCGGACGCGCGGCACTACGGCGCAGCGACCCAGATCCTGCGCGACCTGGGCGTCTCCTCGGTCCGGCTCATGACCAACAACCCCGGCAAGGTCACCAACCTGGAGGAGTACGGCGTCCCCGTCGCCGAACGGGTGCCGCTGTCGCCCCACCCCAACGACCACAACCTGGCCTACCTGCTGGCCAAGCGGGACCGGATGGGCCACCACCTCCCCGACCTGGAAGGCAACGACTAGATGAGCGGATCAGGGGCACCGACGACCGAGCCGGTCGACTGCAGCGGCCTGCGCGTGGCCGTGGTGGCCGCCAGCTGGCACACCCGGGTGATGGACGGGCTGCTGGACGGCGCCCGCCGGGCGCTGGCCGACCACGGGGTCGGGGACGCGGAGGTGGTCCGGGTCCCGGGCACCTTCGAGCTCCCCGTCGTCGCGGCCGGCCTGGCCGAGCGCCACGACGCGGTGGTCGCCCTCGGGGTGGTGGTCCGGGGCGGGACACCGCACTTCGAGTACGTCTGCCGGGCCGCGACCGACGGCCTCACCCGGGTGGCGCTCGACCAGCGGACGCCGGTCGGATTCGGCGTCCTCACCTGTGACACCGAGGAGCAGGCGCTGGACCGCGCGGGGCTGCCCGGCTCCCGCGAGGACAAGGGGTACGAGGCCGCCGCCGCCGCGATGGTCACTGCCCGGACGCTGCGCGAGCAGCCGTAGGCACGCACCGATAGGGTGGGCGCCCGTGAAGACGTTCGAGGAGCTGTGGGCCGAGCTCAACCAGAAGGCGCGGGAGCGTCCGGCCGGTTCCGGGACCGTGGCCCAGCTGGACGCGGGCATCCACGCGATCGGCAAGAAGCTGGTCGAGGAGGCTGCCGAGTCGTGGATGGCGGCCGAGCACGAGGGCCCGGAGGCCACCGCCGAGGAGATCAGCCAGCTCCTCTACCACGCCCAGGTGCTGATGATCGCGCGCGGCCTGAGCCTCGACGACGTCTACGCACACCTGTGAGGAGACTTCCATGACCGAGTCCCGGGAGCCGGCCGCGCTCGGCCGCCCCCTGCGGATCGCCGTACCCAACAAGGGGTCGCTGTCCCAGGCCGCCTCCGAGATCCTGAGCGAGGCCGGCTACCGGCAGCGCCCTGACGGCAAGCAGCTGACCCTGGCCGACGTCGAGAACGGGGTCGAGTTCTTCTACCTCCGTCCGCGCGACATCGCGCTGTACGTCGGCCACGGCAAGCTCGACCTGGGCATCACCGGTCGCGACCTGCTGCTGGACTCGCGGGCCTCGGCCCACGAGGTGCTGCCCCTGCGGTTCGGCCGCTCCCGCTTCCACTTCGCCGGGCCGCCCGGCGTGTGCCACGCGTTGGCGGACCTGCAGGGCAAGCGGATCGCCACCTCCTACGCCGGGGTGGTCGAGGCGTTCCTCGAGGAACGGGGGATCGAGGCCACCGTCACCCGGCTCGACGGCGCGGTGGAGACCAGCATCCAGCTCGGGGTGGCCGACGTGATCGCCGACGTGGTCGAGACCGGGAGCACGCTGCGGGCCGCCGGGCTGGAGACCTTCGGGGACGTCATCCTCGAGTCCGAGGCGGTGCTGGTCGCCCGGGACGAGGAGGCCCTGGGGCGCGACTACACCGTCTTCCGGCGCCGGGTCGAGAGCGTCCTGGTGGCCCGGAGCTACGTGATGATGGACTACGACATCCGCAGCGAGCACGTGGCCGACGCGGTCTCGCTCACGCCGGGCATCGAGAGCCCCACGGTCTCGCCGCTGCGGCGCGAGGGGTGGGTCGCCGTCCGCGCCATGGTGCCCAGCAACGGCGCCCAGCGGCTGATGGACCAGCTCTACGAGCGTGGGGCCCGCGGGATCCTGCTCACCGACATCCATGCCTGCCGGATCTGACCCCGCGCCCGGGGTCCCGGAGCTGCCCCACAGCTGGCGGCCGTTCGGGGTCCGGATGGCCGGGGTCATCTTCGGCGGGGCCCTCGCGGTGGTGCTGGTCGCCACGGCGCTCGCCCTGCCGCCGGAGATCCGGGCCCTGTTCACCTGGTTCGAGCTCGTGACGATGGCCGTCCTGGGCGTGCTGGCCGCGGCCGCCTTCCATGCCCTCACCCGGTCCCGGGTGGACGCGGACGAGGAGGGGCTGACGGTCGTCAACGGGTACCGGAAGCGCCGTTTCACCTGGCCCGAGGTGATCGCCGTGCGGCTGCCGGCGGGTGCGCCCTGGGCGACCCTGGACCTGGCCGACGGCACCACCTGCTCGGTCCTCGGCATCCAGGGCTCCGACGGGCGCCGGGCCCGGACGGCGGTCGCCGAGCTGCGCCTCCTCCTGGACCGGTGACCCGCCGGCTCGACGTCAGCCCGTGGGAGCCGCGGGCTCGAACCGGAGGTCGGCGCGGTCCCGGGTCCCGTCGGCGGTGAACCGCTCGGCCTCGGCGCGCGCCCAGGCGTCCCAGCGCCGGGCGAACGCCTCGCCGTCGCGGCGCAGCCCGCGTCGACGGCGTACGGCGGGGGGCGCGTCCATCCAGACCAGCACGGTGACCAGGTCGGCCACCGTGCGGGCGCCGGCCCCGACGCCCTCCACCACCAGCAGCGGGGTGGGGGAGACGTGGATGCGTTCCGCCCGGGTGCCGGCCTCCCAGTCCCACCGCCGGTAGGAGCCCGGCCGGCCCTGCTGCAACGGGCGGAGCAGGCCCTCGAGCTGCTCGTCGACCGTGGGCAGGCCCGACCACCCCTCGTAGAGGTCGTCCATGTGCACCACCACGCCCGCGTCGTCGGCGAGGGCCCGGGCCAGGGCGGTCTTGCCGCTGCCCGAGGGGCCGTCGATGCAGACCAGCCGCCCCGCACCCAGGGTGGGCGGCCGGGAGGCGGCCAGCTCCCGGACCGACCGGGCGGGGTCCACCGGCCCTGCCATCAGAAGGCGTGGCCCTCGCCGCGGTAGGTCGGCACCGCGTCCACGAACCGGTCCCCGGACAGCAGGTGCACCTCGCGGGCGTGCTCGAACGGCTCGCCGGACTTGGCGTGTCGGAACCACACCAGGTCGCCGATCCGCAGCCAGCCCGCCGGGGGACCGGCGAGGGGGGTCTGCACCTCCCCGGCGCCCTCCAGCGGGGTGAGCCGCAGCCCGGGCGGGGCCCAGGGCGTGGGGGCGCGGTCCTCGCCCACGGGGCCGGAGGCGATCAGGCCCGCGCCGGCGACCGTGACCAGGCCCGGCGCGGGGCGACGCACGACGGGCACGCCGAAGTACGACGCGGGTCGGGCCTCGAACGAGCGGTAGTGGTCGAAGAGCCCGGGCACCAGCAGGCCCGACCCGGCGGCGACCTCGGTCACCACGGGGTCCGCGACCGTGGTCTCCACCGACCCGGATCCCCCGGCGTTCCAGAACTCCAGCTCGACCAGCCCGGCGAGGGCGTCGGCGATCGCGCGCCGGCGGGTCGCCAGCTGGGCCACGGAGGCCTGCTTGATCCGGCGGACCACCGCGGACCTCGCCCGCTGCCCGGGGACGTCGTCGGGGACGCCGGCCACCTGGCCCTCGTAGGTCATCACGCCGACGAGGCGGAAACCGTCCCGGTCCACGACCGTGCGGGCCAAGGCGAGGACCTGGTCGACCTCGTGCAACGGGGAGCGCTTCGGGCCGACGTGGGTCCCACGCATCCGCAGTCCCGCGTCGACGTCGAGGGCCACCCGCACCGGCACCGCCTTGGACGCCCGGACCGAGTCGACCACGTCCAGGTGGGCCACGTCGTCGATCATGAGGGTGATCGCCGCGGCCGCGGACGGGGAGGCCACCAGGCGGGTCAGCGACTCCCGGTCGACGGTCGGGTAGGCCACGACGACGTCATCGGTGATGCCCTGCTCGTGCAGCCAGAGGGCCTCCCGGAGGGAGTAGCCCAGCACCCCGTGGAAGCCCTCCCGCGCGAGCACCCGCCGCAGCAGGGCCGGCACCCGGACCGACTTGGACGCGACCCGGACCGGGGTCCCGGCCGCCCGGCGCACGAGGTCGGTGGCGTTGGCGTCGAACGCGTCGAGGTCGACCACCATCGCCGGCGTCGCCAGCGGCTCCGCCCGGTGCTGGACCGCCTCGGTGAGGCGGGACCAGGTGCGGTGGTGCTGGATCGAGTTCTGCGGCAACGCAGGTGACCTCCCCCGGGACGACGGATGCGACGTGGTACGACGTGTGGACGGTGGACCGGACTCAGGTGATGCCGCGGCGTCGGAGCAGCTCCTCGATCTCGGCCATGTCGTCGTCGGCGGCCGGCTCGTCGGAGGAACCGGAGGAGGCCGACACCTCGCGGCGCCCACCGGAGGCCGGCGCCTCGCGACGGCCCGTCCCCCGACCGCCCGAGCCGACCGTACGGGCGCCCACGCCGCGCGAGCGCATCAGGCCGGAGACCACCAGCAGGACCACCGCGAGCCCGAAGAGGGAGACGCCCACCCACACCAGCGGGGAGAACGCCAGCCCCGTCGCCCAGTCCACGACCGCGTCGAGGACCTCGGCGAACATGCGCAGCGACCCGGTGGCCCAGGCGGCCACGGGCAGCAGCGTGAGGCCGGCACCCCGGACCCCGGAGGCGACACCCCGGTGCCGGAAGGCGTAGACCGTCCACACGGCGCCCACCGTCGTGAGGACGGCCGCCAGCGCGGTCCAGGTCGCTTCGTCAGGTCCCACGGGACCAGCCTGTCACACGGACCCGGCCGGGTGGGAGGATGAACGGTGATGGCAGCACAGCAGGGACGTTTCGCGGGGTCCCGGATCCCGGACCCGGGCTTCGCCGGGGACACCGGGGAGGCCGACCCGGCCCTGGCCGACGCGCTGCGCCGGCACGCCGCGGGCGAGGCGTCGTACGGCGAGGCGCTCGCCGCGCTGCTCCCCACCCGGGTGCTGGTCCCGGTGGTGGCGGTGGCCGACGACGTCGAGGTCGACGCCCAGGGCCTGGCCCACGACAAGAGCAGCGACATGGCCGCGGTCCTCATGCGGGGACGCGACGGGCGGATGGCGCTGCTGGCCTTCACCGGCGCCCCGAGCCTGGCTGCCTGGGACCCGGCGGCCCGGCCGGTGCCCGTGACCGCCCGGGTGGCGGCGGCCTCCGCCGTCCAGGACGGCGCCGACGCCCTCGTGCTGGACGTCGCCGGGCCCTCGGCCTTCGTCGTCCAGGGCGAGGACCTGCATGCCCTGGCCGCCGACTGGAGGCTGGCGCGGGTGGGGGAGGACCTCGGCTGGATTCGGCCCGACGAGGGGTGATCGGCTAGAGTGGGCTGCGACCGACCTGTCCGAGGTGTGCGTGCATGCCGAGGCAGGTCTCCAAGCGGAGGTCCGCCTCCCACCCGCATCGGCCGCCCAGGTCGTCGGGTCCGGTCCGTGGCCCGGCGGTGGCAGCACCGGTCGGGCCGCGAGTGGCGTGGCCGTCCCCTCGGTGGCGTCGAGACTGGCTTCCGCTTGCCACGGCGGGAGCCATTGTTCATTTCGGGGTCCAGACCGCCCCGGGAGCCGACGAGAGGCAACCGGACCAGCACCCCACAGCAGGAGGACACATCAGCACCGAGCAGCGCATCAACGACCGGATCCGGGTACCCGAGGTCCGGCTCGTCGGACCCAACGGAGAAACGGTCGGCATCGTCCCGACCGACCAGGCGTTGAAGCTTGCCCAGGAGGCCGACCTCGACCTGGTCGAGGTGGCCCCCCAGGCCAAGCCGCCGGTCGCC
>CAZRKV010000019.1:9014-17806 GCA_964600305.1 uncultured Nocardioides sp.
CGGGAAGTTCAAGTACGAGAACGCCCAGAAGGCGCGTGAGTCGCGGCGCAAGCAGACCAACGTCGTCATCAAGGAGATGAAGCTCCGCCCCAAGATCGACCAGCACGACTACGACACCAAGAAGGGTCACGTCGTGCGGTTCCTCGAGGCCGGCGACAAGGTCAAGATCACGATCATGTTCCGTGGCCGCGAGCAGCACCGCCCCGAGCTGGGTTTCCGCCTGCTCCAGCAGCTGAGCGAGGACGTCGAGGAGCTCGGCTTCGTGGAGGCCCGGCCCAAGCAGGACGGCCGGAACATGACGATGGTGCTGGCCCCGCACAAGAAGAAGTCCCAGGCCAAGGCGGAGGTCAAGGCGGCCAAGGAGTCGCGCGCCAAGGAGAAGGCCGCCGAGCAGGCGGAGGAGCGCGCGGGCCGCGCACCGGAGCGCTCCGCCGGCCACAAGAAGGTTCGCCGCCGCTCGGAGAACCTCGATCCAGACGTCGACCTGTAGGCCCCCGGCCGCAGGGTAGAGAAGGAGAACGAGCACGATGCCGAAGCACAAGACCCACTCGGGCGCCAAGAAGCGCTTCAAGGTCACCGGTTCGGGCAAGATCCGCCGTGAGAAGACGGGCCTGCGCCACAACCTCGAGAAGAAGCCCTCGAAGATGACGCGCCGCATGTCCGGCACGACCGAGGTCTCGAAGGCGGACACCAAGCAGGCCAAGAAGCTGCTCGGTCTCTGATCCGGGTCACCTGACAAGCAACGAGGAGTATCACCATGGCTCGCGTCAAGCGCGCAGTTAACGCCCACAAGAAGCGTCGTACGACCCTGGATCGCGCGAGCGGCTACCGCGGACAGCGCTCGCGGCTCTACCGCAAGGCCAAGGAGCAGGTCACCCACTCGCTGGTCTACAGCTACAACGACCGGCGCAAGAAGAAGGGCAACTTCCGGCGGCTGTGGATCCAGCGGATCAACGCCGCGGCCCGCCAGCACGGGCTGACCTACAACCGGTTCATCCAGGGCCTGAACCTCGCCGGCGTGGAGGTGGACCGCAAGGTCATGGCCGAGCTGGCCGTCAACGAGCCCGCGGCCTTCGCCGCCCTGGTCGAGACCGCTCGTGCCGCCCTGCCCGAGGACGTGAACGCCCCGAAGGCGTCCTGACCGACGGCCACCGGCACCGACGCGTGGCCGCAGCCGACGACGTGGCGAGCTCCCGCGCCCGATCCGCCCCGCTGACCAGCGGGAACCCCCGGGTCAAGGAGGCGCGGAAGCTCGCCCGTCGTGCGTCCCGGGCCGCGCAGGGCCGCTTCCTCGCCGACGGGCCCCACGCCGTGGCGGCCGCGCTCGAGCGGCCCGGCTGCGTCCTCGAGGTCTTCGCGACCGAGGAGGCCTCGGCGCGGTACGCCGACCTGCGGGCCCTCGCGCCCCGGTGGACGCTGGTGGACGACCGGGCCCTCGGCTCCCTGAGCGACTCGGTGACCCCGGCCGGGGTGGTGGCGGTCTGTCGGCCGCTCGACGCTCCCGTGGCCGACGTCGTGGCCGCACCCGGGGCCGGGGGACGGCGGCTGACCGCGATCTGCGCCGAGGTCCGTGACCCCGGCAACGCCGGCACCGTCATCCGCACCGCCGACGCGGCGGGCGCGGGCGGGGTCGTGCTCGCCGGGACCTCGGTGGACCCGTACAACCCGAAGGTGGTGCGGGCCACCGCCGGCAGTCTCTTCCACCTGCCCCTGGCGGTGGTGCCGGAGCCCGAGCGGGCGGTGGCGGCGGCCCGCGCCGCCGGGCTCACGGTCCTGGCTGCCACCGGTTCCGGGGAGACCGACCTCGACGTGGCGATCGACACCGGTCTCCTCGGTCGGCCCACGGCCTGGGTCTTCGGCAACGAGGCGCACGGGTTGCCGCCCGACCTGGCCGGGCTGGCCGACCACCGGGTCCGGATCCCGATCCACGGGCGGGCCGAGAGCCTCAACCTGTCCACGGCGGCCGCCGTGTGCCTGTACGCCAGCGCCCGAGCGATGCGCCGCACGGCGGGTTAGGGTGCCCCGATGACCGCTCTCGGACCGCAGGACCAGGCACTGGACGCCCTGCCCGACGGGGTCGTGGTGGCGGACGCGGACGGGCACGTCGTCCAGCTCAACGCCCGCGCCCTGGCGATGTTCGGCGGTGGCGCCGTGGGTGAGCCGTTGCGGGACGTCGTGCGCCTGCGCGACCAGGAGGGCCGGGACTGGTACTCCTGCAACCAGCCCTACGGTGGCCTCTCGACCCGCAGCGGGATCCCCGAGCAGTCGTGGTTCCTCCCCTGTGGCGAGGAGGTGCTCGTCGCCACCAGCATCAACCGCGAGGGACCCGAGCACCGGGTCACCAGCGTCGCGCTCACCGTGCGGTCGGGCCGTGGACGGGCCCGGCTGGACCGGGACCGGTCGGACCTGGTGGCGACGGTGGCCCACGAGCTCCGGTCCCCGCTGACCGGTGTCCGGGGATTCGTCCAGGCGATGCTGTCGCGGTGGGACAAGCTCAACGACGAGCAGAAGAAGCTGATGCTCACCACGGTCAACGCCGACGCCGACCGGTTGGGTCGGTTGATCACCGAGCTGCTCGACGTGGCCCGCATCGACACCGGGCGGCTCTCGCTGTACCCCCGCCCGTGCGATCCGGCCGTGTTGTCCGAGCGGATCGTGTCCTCGGTGGGCGTGGCCACTTCCCGGCCGGTGGAGCTGGAGGTGGCCGAGGACCTGCCCGAGGTCTTCGCCGACCCCGACAAGTTCACCCAGGTGCTGACCAACCTGGTCGAGAACGGGTTGCGCCACGGCGCCGGCCGGGTCGGGGTCTCGCTCACCCCCGTGGCCTCCGACGACGACGTGCACCCCGGGGTGATGCTCCAGGTGGACGACGAGGGGGAGGGGATCCCCCAGGAGATCCGCCGCCGCGTGTTCACCCGGTTCTGGACCCACGGGGTCCGCGGCGGCTCGGGCCTGGGGATGTACATCGCCAACGGCCTCGCCGGGGCCCACGGTGGCCGGGTCGAGATCGGGGACGCGCCCACGGGCGGGGCCCGGGTCCGGGTGTTCTGGCCCACCGAGGACCGCCGTCCGGCCCGGCCACGTCCCGGTACCGCGTCGGGGGAGCAGCGGAGCACTTCCTAGACTGGCTCCGCCCACCCCTCCCTCGCCGGCGAAAGGCAGCCATGTCGGGTCCGAACACCGATTACGACCCCGTCCAGGTCACGCCGCTGCAGGCCGAGGAGGTCGAGGCACAGCGGGACGCGGCCCTGGCCGCCATCGCCGCGGCCACCGACCTCGCGGACCTGAAGCAGGTGCGGATCGCCCACGCGGGGGACCGGTCGCCCCTGGCGCTGGCGAACCGCGAGATCGGTGCCCTCCCTCCTCAGGCACGCAAGGAGGCCGGCCAGCGGGTGGGCCGGGCGCGCGGCGAGGTCAGCCGGGCCCTCGCCGAGCGCCAGGAGGTGCTGGAGGCCGAGCACGAGCAGCGGATGCTGGCCGAGGAGGCGGTCGACGTCACCGTCCCGACCGACCGGCGGCCGCGCGGCTCCCGCCACCCGATCACGACCCTGTCGGACCGCATCGCCGACATCTTCGTGGCGATGGGGTGGGAGATCGCCGAGGGGCCACAGGTGGAGGCCGAGTGGCTGAACTTCGATGCCCTCAACCTGGGCCCCGACCACCCGGCCCGGACCATGCAGGACACCTTCTGGCTGGAGCCGGCCGAGGCGGCCCTGGTGCTGCGCACCCACACCTCACCGGTCCAGGCGCGCACCATGCTCGCCCAGCAGCCACCGATCTACGTCGCCTGCCCGGGGCGGGTCTACCGCACCGACGAGGTGGACGCCACGCACTCGCCGGTCTTCCACCAAGTGGAGGGACTGGTGGTCGACGAGGGGATCACCATGGCGCACCTGCGCGGTGCCCTCGACCACCTCACCACCTCCCTGTTCGGTGAGGGGATCACCACCCGGTTCCGCCCGTCGTACTTCCCCTTCACCGAGCCGTCGGCGGAGATGGACATGACCTGCTTCGTGTGCCGTGGGGCCGGTGAGGTCGACGGGGGCACCTGCCGCACGTGCCGGGGCGAGGGCTGGATCGAGCTCGGTGGCTGCGGTGTGGTCAACCCCCGCGTGCTGGTCGCCTGCGGGGTCGACCCGGACCGCTACACCGGGTTCGCCTTCGGCTTCGGCATCGACCGGATGCTGATGTTCCGCCACCACGTCGAGGACCTGCGCGACGTCTTCGAGGGGGACGTCCGCTTCACCAGCGCGTTCGGAGTCGCAATCTGATGAGGGCCCCTGTTTCCTGGATCCGTGAGTACGCCGACCTGCCGGCCACGACTTCCGCGAGCGAGCTGGCCGACCGGCTGACCATGCTGGGCCTGAAGCTGGAGGCGCTGGAGACCCCCGCCGACCAGATCACCGGCCCCCTGGTGGTCGGCCGGGTGCTCGCCAAGACCCCGGAGCCCCAGAAGAACGGCAAGGTCATCAACTGGTGCGCCGTCGACGTCGGTGCGGAGCTGAACGCCCGGCACGGGAGCACCGAGGACGGGGTCGGCATCGTGTGCGGTGCGCACAACTTCGACGTCGGTGACCTCGTCGTGGTGGTCCTGCCGGGCGGGGTGCTGCCGGGCGGCTTCGCGATCAGCGCCCGCAAGACCTACGGCCACGTGTCGACCGGCATGATCTGCTCCGCGCGTGAGCTCGGGCTGGGTGAGGACCACGAGGGGATCATCGTGCTCCCGGGCGACGCCGGGGCGCCGGGGGAGGAGGCCTTCGACGCGCTGGGCATGCACGACAGCGTCCTCGAGCTGGAGGTCAACCCCGACCGCGCCTACGCCCTGAGCGTGCGCGGGATCGCGCGCGAGGCGGCCCTGGGCCACGGGGTCGAGTTCCACGACCCCGCCGACCGGCCGCTGCCCGCTCCGGGCGAGGGCTACCCGGTGGCCGTGGAGGACCCCGAGGGGTGCCCGGTCTTCGTGACCCGCGAGGTGCAGGGCGTGGACCCGGGCGCCCCGACTCCGGAGTGGCTGGTCCGCCGGCTCACCCAGGCCGGCATGCGTCCGATCTCCCTGGCTGTCGACGTGACCAACTACGTGATGCTCGAGCTCGGGCAGCCCCTGCACGCCTACGACCGGGCCCGGTTGGCCGGCCCGATCCGCGTGCGCCGGGCCCGGGCCGGTGAGCAGTTGACCACGCTCGACGACGTGCGCCGCGAGCTCGACCCGGCGGACCTGCTGATCACCGACGACTCCGGGCCGATCGGCATCGCCGGCGTCATGGGTGGGGAGAGCACCGAGGTGGGCCCGGAGACCTCGGACGTGGTGATCGAGGCGGCGTGCTTCGAGCCGACCACCGTCTTCCGCACCCAGCGCCGCCACCGGCTGCCGTCCGAGGCCAGCAAGCGCTTCGAGCGCGGGGTGGACCCCGAGCTCGCGCCGTACGCCGCGGACCGCGCCGCCCACCTGCTGGCGGAGCTGGGTGGTGGCACGGTGCCCGCCACGGCCACCAGCGTGGGCTCGGCCCCCGCCCGCGGACGGATCAGCATCGACGCGGGGCTGCCGGCCCGGGTGACCGGGATGGACATCGACGCGGCGACGACGGTCTCCCACCTCGAGGCCGTGGGCTGCCAGGTCACGGAGGACGGCGGGGACGGCCTCGACGTGGAGGTCCCGCCCTGGCGACCGGACCTGACCGACCCGTTCGACCTGGTCGAGGAGGTCGCCCGGGTGGTGGGGTACGACCGGGTGCCCTCGGTGCTGCCGCCAGCGCCGCCCGGACGTGGCCTGAGCCGTTCGCAGCGGTTGCGTCGGCGGACCGGGTTCCTGCTCGCCGGGCAGGGCCTCACCGAGGTGATCAGCTTCCCCTTCGTGGGGTCGGCCGACCTGGACGCGCTGCGGATCCCCGCGGACGACCGGCGGCGGAGCACGCTCCGGGTGGAGAACCCCCTCTCCGCCGAGCAGCCGTACCTGGCGACCACGCTGCTGCCCGGCCTGCTGGGTGCGCTCGGTCGCAACGTCGGCCGCGGCAACACCGACGTGGGGCTCTTCGAGACCTCGCACGTCTTCCGGGGCGAGGAGGGGCGCCGGGCCCCGATCCTGCCGGTCGACCGCCGACCGACCGACGCGGAGTGGACCGCGATCGAGCAGGCGGTGCCCGAGCAGCCGCTCCACCTGGCGGTCGCCCTGACCGGTCGGCGCGACCGTGCCGGCTGGTGGGGCGAGGGCCGCGAGGCCTCGTGGGCGGATGCGATCGCCGTGGTGCGCGACCTCGCCGCCGACCTGGGCGTGGACGTGGCGGTGCGCAACGTCGAGGTCGCCCCCTGGCACCCCGGCCGGTGCGCCGAGGTCCGAGCCGCCGGTGGTTCCGGCGCGGTCCTGGGCCACGCCGGCGAGCTGCACCCCCGGGTCTGCCGGGACCTGGGCCTGCCCGAGCGGTCCGCCGCGGCCGAGATCGACCTCGACGCCCTGCTGGCGCTCGCCGTCGAGCCCAGCGGACCGGAGTTCTCGGCGTACCCGGTCGCGAAGGAGGACGTCGCCCTCGTGGTCGACGACCGGATCCCGGTCGCCGAGGTGGAGGCGGCCCTGCGGGCCGGTGCCGGTGAGCTGCTCGAATCGGTGCGGCTCTTCGACGTCTACCACGGGGACCAGGTCGGGGAGGGGCGCAAGTCCCTCGCGTTCGCCCTGCGGTTCCGGGCCCCCGACCGCACCCTGCAGGAGGGGGAGGCCGCGGCGGCCCGGGAGGCCGCGGTGGCCGCCGCGACCGAGGCGACCGGAGCCACCCAGCGCGCCTGACCCCACCCGGCACGACGCAATATGCAGAGGCATGTATAGTCATGCACATGTCGACCTACTCCGTGGCCGTCGCCGGCGCCAGCGGCTATGCCGGTGGTGAGGTGCTGCGCCTCCTCCTGGGCCACCCCGACGTCGAGATCGGCGCACTGACCGGCGGCTCGAACGCCGGGGAGCCGATGGGTGCGCTGCAACCGCACCTGGTGCCCCTGGCCGACCGGGTCCTCGAGCCCACGGACCCGGAGCGGCTGGCCGGCCACGACGTGGTCTTCCTCGCGCTGCCGCACGGCCAGTCGGCCGAGATCGCCGCCGCGCTGGGGGAGCAGACCGTGGTGATCGACTGCGGCGCCGACTTCCGGCTGACCGACCCCATGGCCTGGGAGAAGTTCTACAACAGTCCCCACGCCGGGTCCTGGCCCTACGGCCTGCCCGAGCTGCCGGGAGCCCGCGAGGAGCTCGCGGGGGCCCGGCGGATCGCGGTCCCGGGGTGCTACCCGACGGTGTGCAGCCTGACCGCGGCGCCGGCGCTGGCCGCCGGCCTGGTGGAGCCCGACGTCGTGGTCGTCGCCGCGACCGGCACGTCGGGGGCGGGCAAGTCCGCCAAGCCCCACCTGATCGGCAGCGAGGTGATGGGCAACGCCAGCGCCTACGGCGTGGGTGGACGGCACCGGCACACGCCGGAGCTGGTGCAGAACCTGGGCCGGGTGGCCGGCGCCGACGTGCGGGTGGGCTTCACCCCCCTGCTGGTGCCGATGCCCCGGGGCATCCTCGCCACGGTCACCGCACCGCTGGCCGCCGGGGCCACCGAGGAGGAGGTGCGCCGCGTCTACGCCGAGGCCTACGCCGAGGAGCCCTTCGTGCACGTGCTGCCGGAGGGGCGCTGGCCGCAGACCCAGGCGGTCCTCGGCTCCAACTCGGTGCACGTCCAGGTCGCCGTCGACGACGAGGCCGACCGGCTGGTCGCGATCGGCGCCGTGGACAACCTGGCCAAGGGGACCGGGGGCGGCGCCGTCCAGTGCATGAACCTCGCCCTCGGCCTCCCCGAGGGGCAGGGCCTGTCCAGCGTGGGGATCGCGCCGTGACCGGGGAGCAGCCGACTGCGGCGATCGCGCAGTACCCCGAGACCCTCGCCATGGTCCGCCTGGGGGTGGGCAGCGAGATCCCGGACTGGGCGGAGGCCTCCTCGATCCTGGCCGTCTGCGCCACCGCCACCGAGACCACCCTGGTGTGCGCCACCCGCAGCGTGCCCCGGAAGGTGCCCGCGCACCGGCCGCTCACCGCGTTCGCCGTGCCGGGGGAGGTCACCGGGGCCGGCGCGATGCGGTTGCCCGACCTCCTCGCGGCGGCGACCGAGGTGGACGTCCCGGTGCTGGTGGTGACCACGTTCGAGGCGCACTGGCTGCTGGTGCCGCGCGACGACGCGGACCGGGCCGCGGACCAGTGGCGGCGACGAGGACACGAGGTCGCCCCCGCCGTACCCGTGGACCCCCGTGACCGGGAGCCCACCCACCAGGACCGGAAGAAGAAGCGATGAGCATCACCCACCCCGCCGGCTTCGTGGCCGCCGGCGTCCCAGCCGGGCTGAAGTCCGCCGGCGCCAAGGACCTCGCCCTGGTGGTCAACCAGGGCCCCAGGCACGACTCCGCCAGCGTCTTCACCGCCAACCGGTGCAAGGCCAACCCCGTCCTGTGGAGCCAGGAGGTCGTCAAGGACGGCACCGTCCACGCGGTGGTGCTGAACTCGGGTGGTGCCAACTGCTACACCGGCCCCGAGGGCTTCCGCACCACCCACCGGGTGGCGGAGCGGGTGGCCGAGCACCTCGGCATCGGTGCGGTCGACGTCGTGGTGTGCTCGACCGGCCTGATCGGGCTGGCCAACGAGTGCGGCACCGTGCTGGCCGGCGTCGACCGGGCCCACGCGGCGCTCGCGCCCGACGGCGGCGTCGACGCCGCCGCGGGGCTCATGGCCCCCGCCAGCGGGGCCACGCAGGGCGTCGGCGAGGGGGGCGGCGGGGGCCGCG
>CAZRKV010000019.1:17816-18226 GCA_964600305.1 uncultured Nocardioides sp.
ATCATGACCACCGACACCGTCCCCAAACAGGCCACCGCCACCGGCGACGGCTGGAGCATCGGGGGCATGGCCAAGGGCGCCGGCATGCTGGCACCCGAACTGGCCACCATGCTGGTCGTCCTGACCACCGACGCCGTCGTGCCGGCTCCCGAGCTGGACCGGGCGCTGCGTGCGGCCACCCGGGTCAGCTTCGACCGCTTGGACTCCGACGGCTGCATGTCGACCAACGACACGGTGACGTTGCTGGCCAGCGGGGCCAGCGGCGTCGCCCCGGCCCCGGACGAGTTCACCGAGGCGCTCACGCGCGCCTGCACCGACCTGGCGATGCAGCTGCTCGCCGATGCCGCGGGCGCCGCCCACGAGATCGCCATCACCGTGCGGGGCGCCGCGACCGAGGACGAGGCGGTCGA